>NZ_JBDOBO010000002.1:57656-223494 GCF_047723935.1 Gluconobacter sp. | reverse complement strand
TGTTCGGGACGCAGGGGCCGGAGGTTCGAATCCTCTCACTCCGACCAGCCGATAAACGGATTATCAGAAAAATCTGATCAGAGCGTAGTTACTTGACGCTCTAGCCGTGCGCTCATTTCATATACAAAAATCATGGCCCGAACAGTTTTCGGGAGATTTACTATGCGTCAACGCCCCGCTGCCCGATTACTGGTTCTGGATCAGCAGGATCGCGTCCTTCTCCTCAGGTTTTTTCACTCCTCAGGCGCATTGGCTGGGCGAAGTTATTGGTCCATGCCCGGCGGAAGCCTGAAGGATGGAGAAAATTTTGTTCAGGCGGCAAAACGCGAACTGCGCGAAGAAACAGGATTAAACGCGCCCTTTCTCAGCTCTGAGATTAGTCAGAGAACATTCGTCCTGACGCTCGCCAATGGTGAAACTGTTTTAGCTGACGAGCGGTTTTTTGCCCTTCGTGCACCAGAGACCACGCTCTCCTCTTCCGACTGGACGCCCAACGAAAAGAACGTCCTCACGGGCCATCACTGGTGGTCTAGACGTGAGCTGGAACAGACGACCGAAATCATTTTTCCGGAACGTCTGCTCGATCTCCTGACAACCGCGCTTTTACGCCACCTCCCCTGACTTCAAAGAGGTTTCAGCCCGACAAAGGGATGCACGGGTTGGTTAGACTGACATTCCGCTAGAATTTCTGGAGCCTGAAGACCGTGAATATGCGTGTACAAGGCCTGCCGCGCATTGAGAATTCTGCCAGCCTCTTTATCGCGAACATCGCCGGGTTGCCCGAGCAGAGCGCCGGCATATTCGACTTCGCGCTGCATCTCCGCGTCAGGAAGAGCAGACAATGGCACGAATTGAACAGGCAAACTCAACTGCTGCGTCTTTGAACGGCTGGCATCTGCGGCAATGCCAATGACAGGCACAGTAGTCAGCGCAGACACCGAGAATGACCCAGACTGCGTCAGACTACCGTTCAACTGCATTGTCACTGGCCCGGAAACAAGCGCAACAACCGGGTCCAAAGTGTGTTGCGAACATTGTAAAGCACGCACGTTCCCATCAAAGCGATGAGACTGCTCTGCGGACCAGTCCTGAACCTCGGAAACACTGACGACACCAGCTTTAGCCAGATCCTTTTGAACACCGGCCAGTGCTGCACTCACCGAAGTCTGTTCACCAGAACCAAAGACACAGCCTGAAAGCAGCAACCATACAGGCAAAAAATATATCGGCTTCATGCTGCGCTCATTTCCGCAACAAGGGCCTGTACGTCTTCGGATTTTGGCGAAAGCCCTTGCACCGTGAGCCAGTTCTGCCGGCTAACGAGCCCATAGGCTTCATCACAAATCTTCAGGAACGTATTCCACCGCATGAAGGTCCGGCTGCCCCACGTATTGAAAAATACACCGTCAGGTGTGTACCCCGTCAGCGCGATAGCATGTCCTCCGACAAAAACGTGGTCCTGCACAGCATCCCAATCCCAATCGGTACCTAATGGAAGACTCATGAACCCGCGCGGAACCTGTACCCCTGCCAAAACGCCGCCCAAATAGGAAATACCGCGCTTGATGCCGCTCACTGAATGGGAATCAATAATACCGTAAGCCGTCAGATAATCTCGGGTCTGCCCCGGCCGAACAAATCCATTGCTCTTCCAGTATTGCAGTTGCTCCAGCAAAATCGTGCCATTATCATTTTGACCCGTTACCGGATTAAATCCCGTGACAGCGCCATAGTTCTGAAGAACCTGTTCGCTAGAAAGCAACACCAGCCCCTGGGCCACTTTTGTCCAGGTTGCTGTCAAAGCCGCATGAGCTGCAAAAGCGCAGCATCCGAACCGATCATTACTCCACATCTGATAGGGCACCCCCTGGGACCAGTCCTGATGCTCTGGAACGTCTGGAACCCGCGCCGTCAGAACGGGCGAAAGTCGATAGGTTCGTACATCATGACGCGGAGGCAACTTGCCCAGTCTACGCTCAATCATTCATCAACACTCCACGAACAGAGAATGAAGAAACCAGAGCGGCATGCCGTATTTGCAGGGAGTTCTTCGTTCTGATCGAAGCAAAGCCAAGGCACATGCCAAAACGCTCCGAAAAAAATGAAAGCCACTCCCGTAAAGGAGTGGCTTTCATCAACGCCTTATCAAAAAATCTCAGGTCTTTTTAACCTGAGCCTCTGACACTCAGGTTCTGACGTCATACGCCAGAGAGGCCGGCCAGGCAGCTTGGGCAAAAACCTGCGCGTAATCATGGACTTCTGTCAGGAATGTCCGATCACCATCCAGAACCAGACGAACCGTCGGTGCCAGTGTACCGCCAATCCGATAAGTCTCCGGATTTTCCGCATTCTGACCGGCAGCCGGAATGGTATCGATAAAGGACTGAACATAGCCCTCCGCATCCACAAAGTGCGAATACGTCGAATACGGCTGCGAAGACGGATTACCAAGTACAAGCCCTGAGCTATTCAGGGGCTTGTAGGGACCGAAAATACCCTTCTCGGACACAAAGCCATAAACGCCATCAGGCCCCGTGCTCTTGCCCGTGTACGTGGAGTGATGGCTGATCGTGAACAGGTAGGTCAGACCGTCCTTGAAAACGAAATGGGGACGTTCGGTCTGATCGTTCACGCCAAGAGCCGTTACCAGAGCAGGCATCAGTTCCCACCGGGAGTAATCCCCCTTGCGCCAGCCGGAGACACACCGAGCCAGACCGATCGCTGCTGCACCATATTGTGCGCCAGCATCCACCGCATATCCTGGCGGAACAGCGCCCATTTCGTTCGTGCCAATAACAAACTGACCACGCGCACCCGGAACATTGCCTTCAAACAGCGTATAGAGCTGGCCATCGCCCGGATTGATAAACGGCTGCGGATCACGGAAATCAAAATATGGATCTTCAGACGCATTGGCGTAATGAACACCATCCGCCTTGAACATTTCCGTGCTCGCGGCGAAGCCCTCGAACCAGACACCCTTGTCGTCCGCATGGATAGTGCCGGAACTGACCGCCGGAACAGAATTGCCATCAGGCGCGCCGACGGACGTGTAGAACATGTCCACCTTATTCTCGGTGCCCTCACGCATCACCAGAGAACCGGACCATTCCCACGGGCGCAGATCGGCAGAGGTCTGGAACAGTCGGCCGCCCCAGGTCCACTCCACACCATCGCGGCTATACCAGTACCCGATATAAGCGCGGTCATTGCGGGAGTGCCACTCGTCGTAAATCTTGGCGTTGGTCTTGTCGATCTTGTCCACGGCAAGCGACCACAGGACGAACCAGCCTTTGAACGTGACGGTACGCATGTGCATGTCACGCAGCGCCCCACTGTCCCAGATCATCACGTCATTGGACATAAGTGGAAACTGGTAATCGATCAGCGGCATGGTCGTCGTCGGATCGTCTGTACGAACCTTCAACGCATCCGCAATCGTCCAGCGAGAAACAGGATATTTGGCGGGAACAGGACGCGAAAAATGGGCCTGCACCAGAGACTGGGAGGAAATAGCATTCATAATTTTACTGATCCATACTGAATAAGTATTTGAAAAAATTCCTGGCTCTCAGGAAAAAATTCCTAGTAATTCAGGAGCCAGAGTATTTTACTCTTTAGGAGAAACGTCCTTCTTCACACTTTCTCCACTTCCAGAAGCTGAAGTAACCTTGCCGACCTGCCACTCGAGACGATTGGCAGCCCAACCAAAGTTCAGCCCCAGAAGGGTAATGACGCGGTAAATTCCGCCGAACCGTGATGTATTTTGTGGAGGAGGCAAGAAAACCGTTACCAGCTTGCAGCCAATAATCAGCAGAGCCACCCAAAGTTCATAGCGGGCCGGAATGTCAGCAAGCAGACCCGAAAGATCAAAACCCGAAATATCCACAGCCTGAAATCCTAATAGGCTCATAAAAAAAGAGGCTGCCCCTCTTGGAGTCAGCCTCTTCTAAAAATCATTTTCTGATATTGATGATTGAGCCATCTGCCAAACGGTTTATGGCTCAATGCCACAGTTATATGAAAGACCTGGCCGCAACACAACCCTAAAAAACCATCTCTGCTCGCCAGAGAGTTGAAACCTTCCCCCCACATACCTAGTTTCGACATTCAGAAAGTCTCTTTCTCCCAAGAGACCGATAAGAGAGACGAAACTTCCATGACACGCTCAATGCGTTCTGCTCTGGCTCTGGCCGCCCTTCTCACCGCTACCCCGGCCCTCGCCGAACCGGGCGGCTGCATCAAATATGGTGCTGCTGGTGCCGTAGGCGGACATCTGGCCAACCACCATGGTGTTATTGGCGCTGTTGGTGGATGCGCCGCTGGCATGTATCGCCGCCATCTGTATCGCAAGGATCTGCGCGAGAAGGCTGCTCTTTGGGACAAGGAACATCCGGCAGCCCCGAATACCGGTGGCTGGTGGCAGAGCCACCACGATTCAACATCCGTGAACCAGAAGGCTCAATGGTACGACGCAGAACACCCCGAGCCAGGCACGAATGCGCCAGCTCCTCAGGCGCCGCAGCACTAAAAACAAAAAAAGGCCCGGCTGTTACCAGCCGGGCCTTTTTCATGAGTATCCAAACAGTTTCAGCCTACTCCGAACCCTCTCAGGGCTGTACGAGACAATGCCTCCAGAAGGTCAATCGACTCGTCTGAATCATTCAGACAGGGCACAAGAGCAAATTCTTCGCCGCCCGCTTCCATGAACTCTTCTCGAAGCTCATTCCCAATTTCATCCAGCGTTTCAATACAGTCCGCCATAAAGCCCGGCATGATAACTGCAATTTTCGTGATGCCCTGCTTCGGTAGAGCACTTACATAAGGTGCTGTATAAGGCTGAATCCATTCAAGCGGCCCAAAGCGCGACTGGAACGTCAGCGGCATCTGCTCTTCAGAAAGCCCTAAGGCCTGACGCAAGGCAACGATCGTACGAACACATTCGTCCTGATACGAGTCTCCCTTTTCGATGCAGACTTTTGGCAATCCATGAAACGAAGCCACAATTCGTTGTGGCTTGAAGGAAAGGCTTTCCAGCGTCTTCAACACCGACGTTTTCAAGGCCCGCACAAACGCAGGATGATCTGGAAAAGACGGAACCGTTAGAACAGCTGGTTGCTTTCTCAGCTTCATCAATGCCCGGAAAAGCTGATCGTTAGCCGTGGCGGTCGTTGCTGAGGAGTATTGCGGATAAAGCGGAATACTGACGATACGGTCGCATCCCTGGTCCATCAGACTTTCAACAGCCTGTGCAACAGAGGGGCGGCCATAGCGCATGCCCCACTCAACAGGGACACCGTCTGCTTTCAGACGAAGGCGAAGCTTTTCAGCCTGACGCTGGGTATAGACCCGCAATGGAGAGGCATTCTCGTCCCGATCCCAGATTCGTGCATAGTTTGCACCGCTGGCGAAAGGTCGTTTGGTGAGGATGATGCCCTGCAGGATGGGCTGCCAAATCAGCGGCGAACTTTCGATAACGCGCCGATCGGAGAGAAACTCACTCAGGTACCGACGCACCGCCAAATAGCTGGTGTCATCAGGTGTGCCGAGATTGAGAAGCAGGATGCCTGTCCGTCCCTGAGGAGGAGAGGCATGACGTGGTTTTTTGAAAAGAAAGGCCATAGTACCCTTCAGTGTGAAACAGGGCTACAAATGGCGAAAGAGAAAAAACACCTTAACCGAGGGATACGCGTCCCTTTCGGGACGCTATCGTCGGCGCTTTACACGTGCATAGGAAAGACTCGGCTGCTCAACCCGACGGGAAGCATTGTAAAAGATCACCGCCATTACAGCACCGATCGATCCGATATACGGCATGAAAGTATTCATCAGAGCCATATTTGCCTCCTTGAACCCTCTGGGAAAGTTTTCCGTGGGCTCAATACTGAGAGTGATCATATCGCCGTCGGTATTCAAGAGAAAAATTCATCCAAACGTCAAAAAAATAACCTCCACTGAAAAATATCCTTTTTTATCATGATCCTAAGCCTTGAAGAATCGAGGTGAGCCCTTCTGGAAGGGCAACCCCAGCGCTCCGCCCACGTTTAGATCCTGACCAATCTGATTGATCGGGAAAGGATCTGATACAATGGCAACCCAAGACCCCGTCATCTACGTCGTCGCTGATGGTGAAAAGGCTCGTTTCCTTCGTCTGGAAGGCTCACAGCTCAGAACCATTGAAAACTTCGATATCCATAAGGGCTCAGACGCAGCCAAGGATGTAGGTTCGCTCAAGGCTGCTCATACAAGCCCCAAGGAGCAGCTCAAGACGCACTTCGCGAAAGATCTGGCGGCTCACATCAACAAGGCTGCACAGGATAGCAATGTCGAAGGGATCTTCCTTGTTGCGTCGGCTCAGTCTCTTCACGACATCCGTGAGAACCTGGACAAACCAACCTCCAAGAAGCTTTTCAAGAGCCTAACAAAAGATCTGACGAACACCCCGGATTATGAACTTCTGAAGCATCTGGGCCGTCCGGAAACCGGCTGGTCAGAACTTGCATCAGTCTGAAATCTGATCGAACAGGCAGACCGCTCAGCGTGCTGATCGGCCTGCCACACAAGGCTTTTCCGTCCCAGTCGTCTGTGGCCACGACGAAGGAAAGTCACGTACATAACGAACGGCCAGAAGCGCAAAGCACTGAGCCTCAAGTGCGTCTCCGTCCCATCCAAGATCATCGACGGACCCGAGACATCCCAAACGTGAGCGCAAACGCTCCATCAAAACTGGATTGTGGCGTCCCCCTCCAGCGACAAACCACTTAGCGGGTTTGACTGGCATGGGTGTTCGAGCGATCGCTTCAACCGTAAACTCCAGCAGTGTCGCCGCGCCGTCTTCAGCAGAAAGCGTTTCAACGGCCTGCATGGCAGAAGCGTGAAAGCTCAAACGGTCCAACGACTTTGGCATTTCACGCTGAAAATACGGCATTGCCAGCAAGCTTTCTAAAATAGCTCTGTCTACCATCCCTTTTTTCGCTAACGCGCCATCGACGTCACACGCAACGCCGGTATGTCGTTCTGCCCAGTCGTCCAGAAGAGCATTTCCCGGCCCGGTATCGCACGCCCAGACCTGACGCTGCCCCTCTGTATTCGGCCCGAGCAAGGTGACATTTGCCACGCCACCAATATTCAGAACAGCAACAGACTGCGTCTCACTTTCCAAAAGCGCGGCATGCAGGACTGGCACCAATGGCGCACCCTCACCACCACATTCCAGATCCCGTGCACGGAAATCATAAACAACCGGGACGCCACACTCCGCCTGAAGAAGCGCTCCATCACCAATCTGCCAGCTTCGCCCTTTTTCGGGTTGATGCAGGACTGTTTGCCCATGAAAGCCAATGACATCAGGGCGAATATCTGGAGCCAGCTTCATAAGCTCCCGAACAGCATCCACATGCCGTAGCGTTACGTCCCGTTCGGCAGCCAGAATATCCGGATCATCTTCTGCCAGATGTGCAGCATGATCCAGCAAATGGCGCAGCCGAGCCCGCAAAGCAGAGTCGTAGGGAACCGTCACGGCTGGCCCATACTTAGCAATCCGCTCCCCATCCGTCTGCACCAGAGCCGCATCTACCCCATCAAGAGACGTGCCGCTCATGAGACCAATGGCCCACTGCATATTCTCGAAAGACATCAGGTTTTTACCTTCAGAGAGAGGCCAGAACCGTATGCAGATTGCCGTTATGCGCCTGAAGAAGCGTCTCAATCTTCTCGACAGACACACCCTTTCTCACAAGAACTGCCCGCTTTACATTGCCGCCAACCAACCGCAACGCGTCACGAACTTCCTCGTCCGTTCCCCCAGCAAGTTCGAACACCATGCGCTCGGCACGCAACTGCAACTTGTCATTACTAATCCGCATGTCGACCATACGCCCGCGATAGACATGCCCAAGGCGCGTCATCAAAGCGGTAGAAAACAGGTTAAGCGCAACCTTCTGGGCCGTCCCTGCTGCCATCCGCGTGGAGCCAGCCAGAACTTCAGCGCCCGTCGGAATACTGATCCCGATTTCAGCACTGCGTAAAAGACGTGAATGCGCGTTCCCACTCACCCCAATTGTCAAAGCCCCAACCTCACGCCCGGCTTCAACAACAGCACAGGTGTAAGGCGTGTTGCCACTCGCCGCGACACCAATGACCACGTCATTCGGCGTGGGCCCATATGCTCCAAGATCAACGCGCGCCTGATCTTCCCTGTCTTCTGCACCTTCGACAGCCTGCGTCCCTGCACCGGCGCCACCAGCCAGTAGCAAAACCAGCCGCTCAGGGGGCAGTCCAAACGTTGGTGTCAGTTCCACCCCATCCTGAACCCCAATACGACCAGACGTTCCAGCCCCAGCATAAATCAACCGACCGCCACCCTGAAGGCGGGGTACACTCGCCTCAACAGCGGTTTCAATGGAGGGGAGTGCCTCTCCGACCCGCTCTAAGGCCTCTTTCTGAGAGTCCAACAGCCGTCCCAGAAGCGAATCCAAAGGCAGAAGTTCAATAGTCTGATTGGCTTCAAGAACCGTTTCTGTGCGGGGAACAGTCACGAATGACCCTTTTCATCTCGACATAAAAAACGCGTCTGAAAGTTTCCCTTCAGACGCGCCAGAACTTCAGAAAACTCCCTTATTCCTTTACAGGAAACAGGGCTCCGTTCTTCAAAAGACCCTGCTCAACCAGGCTTTCCGCAATCTGCACGGCGTTCAGTGCTGCACCCTTGCGAAGATTGTCCGAGACGCACCAGAGTGCCAGACCATTCTCGACTGTCGGATCAATGCGCAGGCGAGACACATACGTTGCATCCTCCCCGACACATTCAATCGGCGTTACATAACCGCCGTCTTCGCGTACATCGCGCAGAATGACGCCCGGAGCCTTGCGCAGAGCCTCACGAGCTTTCTTCAGGTCAATCGGCTTCTCGCACTCAATGCTGATCGCTTCGGAATGGCCGATAAAAACCGGAACACGGACACAGGTCGCCAGAACCTGAATATCCGGATCCAGAATCTTGCGGGTTTCAACCGCCATTTTCCACTCTTCCTTGGTCGCTCCATCTTCCATAAAACGATCAATGTGCGGAATGACGTTAAACGCGATCTGCTTGGTAAACTGAGCCACCGTCGGTGGGTCGTTTACGAAGGTGCCCTTGGTCTGCCCAAACAGTTCGTCCATTCCGTCTTTGCCTGCACCGGACACGGCCTGATAGGTCGAGACAACAATCCGCTTGATCTTGAACAGATCATGAAGCGGCTTCAGCGCTACAAGCATCTGCGCCGTTGAGCAGTTCGGGTTGGCGATGATGCCACGGCGCGCCTTTTTCAGCGCAGACGCATTCACTTCTGGCACCACCAGAGGAATACCAGGCTCCATACGGAAATGGGACGTGTTGTCGATCACAACACAACCTGCAGCAGCGGCCTTCGGCGCATAAATAGCCGACACTTCCCCGCCCGGCGAAAACAGCGCCAGATCCCACCCCTTGAAATCAAACGTCTCAAGGTTCTGAACCTTCAGAACTGCCTTGTCGCCAAAGGAAATTTCCCGTCCCACAGAGCGCGGTGACGCCAGTGCCACAACCTCGTCCACAGGGAAATTACGCTCTGCCAGAATCCGCAGCAGCTCGCGCCCCACCGCTCCCGTGGCGCCCGCAACCGCAACCCGATAACCCATGATGTTTTCCGTTCCCTTGTAAAAATCAGCCTACGAAAGGCAGACGCTTGACCAGCGCCGAAAGACGATGCCGCCCCAGTTCGTACCGAGCCTTCCGGCCCGTTGCCATATAATTGAGCTGGATCGCATAGCGCGTCCCGACAAACTGCCGATGCCCGTGCCACGTCGTCGGACCATTGGGAAACACCAGCAGCGTTCCCTCAGCCGGCGTGACTTCGACGTCATAGTCCTCGACATCATCCGGGCCATTCAACAGACGCAAACACCCATCCCGCGAAGACCAGTCTTCGCCTCGCGGATTAAGATACAACAGCACAGTCACCAGCTTGGCTTCGGAATCCCGGTGAATGCGCCCGTCTTTTTCACGCGTCCGACCACGAACCGTCAGCATGGTCGGTGCATCCGCCAGGTCCAGGCCAAACTTCTCCGCTATCAGGTCCTTGAGCAAAGGCCCCTGCAATTCCTCGATCATGCCTCTCACACGAGGCGTCAGATTCAATGCCTCTGGTGGGAACGACCCGCCGGACTGCATCTCCGGCAGATCAGCCACAATGGACTGAAGATCATCATTGCTGATGAAATGCGGCACAACCACATGCGGGAAAGGCTTCTCCGCAATCGGCGTATGCGCCAAAGCATCATAATCGAGAGAAATGTCGGACATAGTGATCGAGGCTAGCCCTGCCCCAACGGCCCGGCAAGACCTATTCCACATATGCCAGCGCCAACTCCGACGAAAGAAACTTACCCACGAAGTGGTTTCTGCGATTTGGAAACGCGACTGGTTGACAGATAGCGGACATATCCTGCCCCAAGCCGGTTAGCCCCACCCGTGCAAAGCTGCGGCTGGCGCGGTTCCTTCACGTTCGGAACCCAGACCGTATGCAACAGCTTCGGATTAATCCGACAGACAATCAATCGCCTGTCCACACCAGACATCCCTGCATCTTCAGCAAGTCTCATCCGTACGGACAGCATACCGCTTTCCGGCCCCTGAGCGGAGGCATCAGGCGTTATCAAAGCTGTAACAGCTAAAAAAAGACAGACAAGCAGAGCACGCATGAGCTGAACTCCTCGACACGTCCTTCGCAATTTCGAGAAACTGCCAGAAGGCACTGTGTCTATGACGCTACGCGGCGCTTAAAAGTTGCGGCAATTTTATGGCAAACTTTGCTTCACCTGAAAACATGGTCCCTCAAACCTCCTCTTCAGGCAGACGTTGAAGCCACCACAGATTAGGTTTCTCATCTTTCCAGGACCGTCCTCATGAACACAGCGCCGCTTGTCCTTCCGGAACTCCTTCCTACTCTTAACCAGTTCCCCGCTACTGACCTGTCGGCAGAAACACTTCCGGATCTACGAAACGCCCTTGAAAACCGTGCTGCACAGGCTTTTCAGAAAGCTGAAGATTTTCAGGTCATCATTGAACAACGACACATCCCCGCTCCCCAAGACGACGACCGGACCATCCGCCTCCTGACCATCCAACCTCAAGAAAAGAGTTCCACCCCGCGTCCAGTTCTGCTGCACTTCCATGGCGGAGGTCACTGCGCTGGACGTCCCGAACAGAACACCGGCGAACTCTGCCGCTTCGCCCAGGATCTGAACTGCCTTGTCATCTCCCCGGATTACCGCCTCACACCAGAAACACCTTTCCCTGGTGGCATTGAAGATGCCTACGCGACGCTCTGCTGGATTCATGACAACGCTGACGCCCTGAATATCCGCCGCGATCAGATCGCCGTTACCGGAGAAAGCGCAGGCGGAAACCTCGCGGCAGCCATCTGCCTGCTGACCAGAGACCGCAACGGGCCAGCCATCCTCTTCCAGAACCTGATTTATCCAATGCTGGATGACCGGACGATTAACACCGAGGCGAACCCCTCTCCCGTCGCAGGCGAATTCGTCTGGACACGCGCCAGTAACACTTACGCCTGGGAGATTCTGCTCACTCCCTCTCTGCCCGGCACTGACGATATTTCTCCCTATGCCGCGCCCTCCCGCGCTAGCGATCTCTCAGGACTGCCCCCTGTCATTATGACAATCGGCTCATTGGATCTGTTTCTTGAAGAAGACCTGCTCTACGCCCAACAGCTGATCCGAAGCGGCATATCCGTGGAACTGGAAATCGTCCCCGGAGCCTTTCACGCCTTTGATGTGACAGAAACTCCTGTGGCAAAACGTACTCTCGACAAACGAGTGACTTCCATGAAGCAGTTCTTCACCCCATCTAGAACCTGACACGGAATGCATTATCCAAATGCGTTCCCCCACATGCTCTGATGGGCTAGAGTTCGCGCCCCTGTGACTGGAGACTGATTTTTCATGGGCGATCACCGCGACGACCGCGATGCCATTAATGGCGCAAACACTGTCTATCTGGCCGAGCTTCATGCCCGCTGGCAGACCGACCCTGCGTCTGTGGACCCAGCGTTCGCCGCCCTGTTCGAAACCCTTGGTGCTGAACGTCCACCAACTGATACGTCGGATAGTAGCGCTGAAACTTTGAAAAACGCCTACCGTCTGCGCGGCCACGCACTCGCACGCCTGGACCCGCTGGGTCTCGCCCCAACTCCACATATCCCGGAGCTTAGCCCACCCGACGCAGACCGTGATCTGCTCGCTCGTTTGCGCCGTGCCTACTCTGGCACCCTAAGCGCCGAATTCATGCACATTCAGGACCCGCAGCAGAGACAATGGTGGATCGACCGGCTTGAGACGTCATCTTCGACGCCAGCGATGGAGCCGGAACGCATTCTTCTGGCCCTGACCCGTGCAGAGGGCTTTGAAGGGTTTTGTCAAAAGCGCTTCATGGGAATGCGCCGCTTTGGTCTGGAAGGTGGAGAGAGCGTTATTGTCGCCCTCCGGACCCTGATCGATGCCGCTGCACGCGATGGTGCAAAATCTGTGTCCCTGGGTATGCCGCATCGTGGCCGACTAAACGTCATGGCCAATATTCTGCGGAAGCCCTTTGCAGCAATCTTCAGTGAATTCGCGGGCGCGTCCTTCAAACCAGATGACATCCAGGGGTCTGGAGACGTCAAATACCATCTCGGCACCTCCACCACGATGGAACATGCAGGCCACACACTGCGTATCTCGCTCCTGCCCAATCCGTCTCACCTGGAAGCCGTGGACCCCGTTGTGCTCGGTCGCGTCCGCGCTGACCAGGATCGCGAGAAAGACAAAAATCGCGATCGCCACCTCGGCATTCTTGTCCATGGAGATGCTGCGTTCGCCGGGCAGGGCGTTGTTTATGAAACGCTGGGCCTTTCCAAGCTTGAAGGCTACCGCACAGGCGGAACCGTCCACGTTATCATCAACAACCAGATCGGCTTCACGACAGTCCAGTCAGACGCCCATTCCGGCATCTACAATACGGATATCGCCAAATCCGTTCAGGCCCCTATCCTGCATGTCAATGGCGATGACCCGGACGCTGTCGCGCGGGCAGCCTTGATGGCACATGAATGGCGCCGCGATTTTCATGCGGACGTCGTACTGGATGTCGTCTGCTACCGCCGCCATGGCCACAATGAAACCGACGAACCCGCCTTCACCCAGCCTGCCATGGTCCATGCCATCCAGTCTCGACCAACAACACGTCGCCTCTACGCAGATCACCTGATTCGCAAAGGCATTTTGACGTCTGAGCAGGTTGAAGAAATGTGGCAGCACTTCCAGAGAAGACTGGAAGAACAATTCGCAGCCTCCGAGCATTACCGGCCAAACGCAACTGATTGGCTGGATGGGCCGCAGGACTCCACCCGCCTCCAGGATGAACCCGAACGCATCCAACCCATGACCGGTGTTCCGATGGAACGTCTGCGCATGATCGGAGAAGCCATCGGCACTATTCCCGAAGGCCTGAACGTTCACCCCCGCCTTGCACGGCAGATTATCGCCCGCGGTAAGGCCGTCGCGGACGGTGGCCCTCTCGATTGGGCCACAGCCGAAGCCCTTGCGTTTGGCACCCTCTCAATGGACGGGCATCCTGTGCGCCTGTCAGGTCAGGATAGCCGACGCGGCACCTTCAGCCAGCGTCACGCTGTCCTGTTTGATCAGGAAACGGGACGGGAAGAAACGCTCCTCGCCCATATCGCCCCCCATCAGGCCCCACTGCACCTCTGGAATTCCCCCCTCTCCGAGTTCGGGGTGCTAGGCTTCGAATACGGCTATTCCCTCGGCGACCCGGACACACTGGTACTCTGGGAAGCCCAGTTCGGAGACTTCGCCAACGGCGCACAGGTCATTCTGGATCAGTTCATCGCCTCGGGGGAAACCAAGTGGCTTCGCACATCCAGCCTGACGCTCCTTCTCCCTCATGGGTATGAAGGTGGCGGACCTGAACATTCATCCGCCCGGCCAGAGCGCATTCTTCAGTTGTGCGCAGAGAACAATCTGCGCGTTTGCAACATCACAAGCCCGGCCAATTATTTCCATGCTCTGCGCCGCCAGATTGCGCGCCGCTGCCGCAAGCCGCTGATTATCTTCACGCCCAAGTCTCTGCTTCGCCATAAGGAAGCCGTTTCTGCGCTTGCTGAGATGGGGCCACACACGCGTTTCCAGCCAGTCCTGGCAGACCCGCAAACCATTACCAACCCCAGAAAAATCATCCTGTGTTCCGGTAAGGTCTTCTATGACCTGACTGCCGAGCGGGCGCGGAAGTCCTGCACGGACGTGGCCGTCATCCGACTAGAGCAGCTCTATCCGTTCCCTCATCACGCCCTGATCCAGCAACTGGAGCTTTATCCGGATGCCGAACAGATTGTCTGGTGTCAGGAGGAGCCCCAGAATAATGGTGCCTGGATTTTCGTTGATCGTCGGATCGAGCGCGCTCTTCGAGAGTGCGGTCACAAGGTACAGCGCCCTGATTATGTGGGCCGTGAAAGTGCTGCCTCTCCTGCAACCGGTCTTCCTGGTGCACATGCGGCGCAGCAGGAAAAACTGGTGCAGGACGCGCTGGCCTGACGCTCAGGCCAGCAAACGCTTTTCAGGTTGGGCCGCCTTGATATCCATAACTGCTCCGACCTGAACCCGTATTACCGAACCCATCTCCCCGATATTGGCGTGAACCCTGTCCACCATAATCCGGCCCGCACGCAGCCAAAGCCACCAGAAGTGCCAGAGCCAGACCAACTTTTACTCGCATCGCCCTATTCCTTGTTTCGTTCGAGCTCACCAACGGAAATCTCAGTAAATCAACCGTCAGTCTTCAGTTCGCAGAGCCAGTATTGACGAGAAAGACCATATCCGTCGCGCGGGTCAGGGCTACATAACAAAGCTGTTGGGTCTCAAGAGGATTTCCTCCTGCCCGACGTCGGATGTCACCCAGATCCACAAAAACATTCCGGAACGTACTGCCCTGAGACGTATGCACCGTCATGGCATAAATAGCCTGCAAATTAAGCAGTGCACTCTGAAACGCAAATCGCTGCTGCCAGCGTTTGCGCTCCTGTTTGGCTTCCTGAACCAGCCGACGGTCCACACCCTGAAGATCCCGCGGATCCTGCACCAGATGCGCGGTAATTTCTTCTCCTGCCAGCGTGAGCACAGTCAGCTCCCAAGCTGGTAAATCCGTTGTCCATGCCGCCAGAGATCCACAGGCTTCAAAACGGTACGACAAACGAGACGCCTGAATATCCATGACCAGAACTTCTTCATTGGTCGCAATCTGCTGTCGGCTCTTGTCTTCGTTCTGTCGACTGAAAGGCGCGCGCGCGACGGCACGTTCCCCGGGCATAAAGGGACGATCAATCGTCTCCCCATACCGCCATTGTCGAACCATCTGGTTCACTTGATGAACCCGGTCATTCGTCCAGCACAGGTAACGAAAGCTATCATTGTCTGCGTCAAATGCATCAGATGTGAAGGCCTTGCGAACCCAGCTTTCCACATCCTTAGGAACGAATAGCCCGGAGGAGCCTTTCCGGGCATCCTGAACCCAGCTCCAGTCCACATCGCCACCCTGACTCTGCCTGATGATCGTAGCAGCTTCCAGAATGGGATTACCCGCCGCCTGCCGAACCACTGTCTCAAGATGCGATGTCGACGGGACAGAAAAAGACGGAGAAGCGTCTTCCCCCACCGGCGGAAGCTGCGCTGGATCGCCCACAAACAGCACGAAGCAGTATTTGAGCAGATCCCGGATCCACCCCATCAGCTCACGCGAAATCATGGAACACTCATCCACAATCACCACGCCATCCGGAATAGTTTGCGGGCGCTTCGCGCGTACAAGAGTGGTTTTACCCCCCTGAGAAGACGGCTGAAGGCTCAAATGGCTCTGGATGGTCCGGCACTCGACGGTCTTGTCCACCTTGCTTCGCAGTACAGCCGTGGCCTTGTGTGTCGGCGCCGTAATCACGGTCACAACATTCAAACGAAGGAAATGCCTGGCCACTTCCTGCATCAGGGTCGTCTTACCGCTCCCCGCATACCCCGTCAGTAAATGCGTAGGCCGCTTTTCAGCATGCGCCTTGATGATTTCATCGAGAGCCGTTTTCTGAGAAGGAGTGAGCGCAACCATGGTGTCTCCTTCTCACAATCTCGCCCCCTTCTCCACCAAAAGGACAAATGGACCAGGAAAAAAGCAGCACGGGCACAAACTGATGACATGGGAAGAGGTGTAGTTTGGGTTAGACTGCCTCCTCTCCGAACCTCAAAAAAAACGGCACGTCCTAACCAAGACGTGCCGATCGCTATTTTTGGGGAATAAATTATGCCCTCAAATCAAACCGAGAATTCGCTGTGTATCGGGGTCAACCGGAATCCCTGTCTCGGCACGCTTTCGAGCTTCCTGCCACTCCCGGTCACCCGGCGCCATAACAGGATTGTACGAATTAACGGACGGCCCATTTCTTAAAAGATCAAGATAAGAGCGCATCGCAAGATCATAGGCCGCTTGGCCAATAAACCTTGCTGGATCTATGGCGATTGCAAAGTGACCAACATTCTGTCGCTTCCGGTCGCTCTGCTCTTCATCAGTTCCAACCATAACCGGGTCCAGTGCCGCCCCCGTCAGAACGCCTGCCAGTATGGTAACAAGCCCAGCCAGTGCAGCCCCCTTGAAACCAAACTCTTCCCCACCGAGTGGCTGAAGAAACGCAGCTGACTGTGCATCCCGTGTGGGTAGTCCGTCATCACTCGCAGCCACACCTGATGGTAAAGACAAGCCAAGAGAGCGATAGAGCTTAACGCGGTTGAATGGAATTGAGGACGTCGCAATGTCCATAAGCCACGGATCAGAACCACTGGTCGGGGCGGCCATCGCAATCGGGTTTGTTCCGTGAAATGGCTTGGCGCCCCCGAACAGGGATACGGCTGCGTCAGAGTTACTCATGATCAAACCGATCATTCCCTGCCTCGCAGCCTCAACGACATACGCGCCAGCTGCTCCGAAATGCGAGGAATGATGCACTCCAACCGCGCCAATTCCAGCGCCCCGAGCTAACGACACAGCTTCATCCATGGCACGATAGGCCGCAGAATGAGCCAGGCCGCCATCAGCATTCAATTGCCCAGTTGCCGGCCCTGTTCTGGTGAAGACAGGAACGGGCAGGGAATTCACCCCACCAGACCGCAGAAGCCGCACATAATGTCCCACCAGCCGAACACCATGACTGTCGACCCCGATACGAGACGCATGAAGCAAAGCCCGGGTCGTGGCTTCGGCATCTGCATCCTGCGCTCCGGCTTCCACCAGACACGCGTGAACACGCTCAGACAGCAACGCTTCCGGATAATACAAAAGCTTTGTCATGCTGCTCATGACGGAAGCTCCATTTTCACATGAGGAGCCAGAATATGCCGGGCCCGCTCACGATCCAGCGCCCCAGTCCAGGCCGCCATAACAACAGGAGCTACACAGTTTCCAGCCAGATTACCGACAGCCCGTGCAATTCCGATAAACCAGTCTACCGCCAAAAGAAGCACAAGACTGGAGAGCGGAATGGAAGGAGCCGCAGCCAACGTGGCAGCCAGAACGACGATCGCAATCCCCGGAACCCCATGAGCCCCTTTGGACGTAATCAGTGCCGTCGCCAACATAGAGAGCATTTGCGTCAGCGTCAGAGGCGTTCCAGTCACATCGGCCAGAAACACAATGGCAAAGCCGAGATAGATCGATAGTGCATCCAGATTGAGCGAATATCCGGCAGGAACGACCAAGCCGACCACCTGCCTGGAAACGCCCATGGCTTCGAGCTTTGTCATGATGCTTGGCAGAACTGAATCAGAGCTGGTCGTCGCCGTGACAATAAGGATCTCTTCACGGAAATAACGGGCAAAGCGCCACGGATGAACACCGCACGCCAAAAGGCAGCCACCCAAAAGCACAACGATGAAAACTGCAATAGCTGCGAAATAGAGCACAACGAACGACGCAAGCCGACCGATGGCATCCAGTCCGTACTCTGCTACCGTCGTCGCAACAGCCCCAAACACTCCTAGCGGCGCCAGAGCGATAATCAGGCGCATCATTCTTGAAAAAAGCGTCGAGAGACTTTCAATCAGGCGTGTGACAGGTGCACCAGCGTCCCCAATCCGGCTCAGGCAACATCCTGTCAGAATAGCGAAAAACAGGATCTGGAGAATATTCCCTTCGGCGAAAGCCGCAACCGGAGACCGTGGGACAAGACTCAGGATGAACCCGGTAAAACCCTGCCCGTGCAGAAGGTGAGCATTCGCAGCGTAGGATGCCACGATATGGGCATCCTCAGGGCTGGGCGTAAAAGTCAGCCCTTGTCCGGGCCGGATAAGCATGGCTGCCCCAACCGACAGCAGCAGGACGAGCGTGGTCATACCCTCGAAATAAATCAGGGACCGAAAACCCAGTCGTCCCACAGCACCTAGCGATCCCGCACCCGTAATACCCGTCACGACAATACAGAACAGCAGCGGGCCGACCGCCATCAGAATCAGACGAAGGAACAGATCGGTGAGCCATCGGAATTGCCCTGCAACATGCGGTGCGAACAGACCAACCAGAACCCCGATCAAAGTTGCAACCACAACCTGAGAGAAAATCCCTGGACGAAACCTGCGTTTCGCATCTTTCGAAAGGCTCGTATTGCTCGTCATCCAAACCTTCTTCCCGTCGTTCCTTCAGAAAACCTGACGCCGGCTGGAGGTTCTGCACTCCGGCTCAGGTCCTGATTACTCGTTCAGTACGTTACGTTCATTTTTGCGCCTACGAAACGGGGCAGACCCGGCATGACGCCATAGAAAGTGGCCTGCGTCCCGCCAGAAAGCCAGTAACGGCGATCTGCAAGATTCTGCCCGTAAACCGTTACGGACCAATGCTGTTTCGGCGCCGCAAACGTCAGGAAAGAATTCACAAGGAAGTAGGCTGGAGCACGGTAGAACCCACCATCTCCGATATGCTGCGGCTGTGTCTGTGCGCCACGATAATTATAATCGACGTCAAAAGTCATCTTGTAATCATGGAACATGGACCAGGTGTAGGTAGCCGCTCCCGAAAGAGTCAGATTGGCCAGCCCCATATTGTAGCCATTATAGTTCGTATTCACAGGCGACCAGACACCCGTTGAGGCAAACTGGGCGGTTGTGGCACTGCGATTTAGGCTCTGGAACTGAGAGTAAGAGCCGTTCTGGTATCCAAAATTCTGTGTCAGCACGAGCCCATGAAACGGATGTGCTTCCATATCGAACTCAGCGCCATAAATGTTGGAACGCGGCGCATTCACGTAGCCACCCAGCACACCATACGGTGGCACAAGGATGGTCCCGAGCAGCTGCTGGTCCCGATAATCATAATAGAAACCGGCTGCATTAAAGCGCAGACGCCGGTTGAACAGCATCGTTTTAAAACCACCCTCATACGTCAGAACCTGCTCAGCCTTGAACGGCTTTAGCTGGCTGGCCTGCTGGGTAATGTTGGCCGAAAATCCTCCTGGCTTGAAGCCACGCGAGAACATGACATAGCCCATCACGCTGGGATTGAACTGGTATTGTGCCCCGACACGTCCGGCAAACTGATTTGTCAGTGCCCCTGAATTGCCGAAGTTTTGTACGTGCGTTCTGGCACCCGTATTCAGGTCGTAATCAGCACTGACAACGTTCAGCATCTGCCGGTCGTCCGACTCATGGCTGATCGCTCCGATCAGGGTCAGCTTCGGCAGAATGCGATATGAAAGTTGAACATACTGATTGAAGTTCTGCTGATTTTGACGATAGGACGTCTCATTCAGTGGCGTCGTGCCCGGCCGATCTGACGAATCATACCAGAAATTCTGCGCCATCCGTGCACGGCTGTAATACATGCCGACTTCCCAGTGGAAGCGAGCACGCGGATTCCGGGACTCCAGCTTAACTTCCTGAGAAAAGACATTCGTCTGGTTATTACGGAACATATTGCCGTAGGACGCGACCGAGTTCGTCTGGTTGGTCAGTTCATGCTCGTCAACGGCTTCAAAAGCGCTCAGCGTCCACAACCGGCCCCAGCTGAAGTCCTTCGTATAGCGGACATTCGCTCCCCAGAAGATATTGTCTTCCCTTGGCTTCTGATTGGCTCCGTTGATACCGATAATTTTCGCAAACCGCGGATCAAGTCCCCATTCGGTCTGCATGATATCCGACGTCACAGGAACGCCGTAGCTGTTATAGAAATTATGCCCTGAAGACGTCTCGGACTGATCCGTCGTCCAGTGCCCACCGATGTCCAGCGTCGATGTTGAGTCAATTTTCCAGCGAAGCTTGCCGCGAAGCGCTCCGATATTGGAGTTGCCGTACCCTTCGCCCAGCGAATTGTGCTGGAAGCCGCCCCCCGTCATGGACTGCCCTGCCAAACGGAACGAAACCGACTTGGAAATTGGCCCGGAGACAAACCCCTCAACCCGGTTGCGACCATAGCTGGCAATGTCTTCCGTTAGGCCCGCATGAAACTCAGGGGTAGGATCACCCGTGTGGAAATTAATCTCACCACCGGTGGTAGACTGTCCATGCGTGAAACCGGACGCACCAGGCGCTACAGAAATGTCATCCATGTCAAACAGCATACCCGACGTCATGATACTCACCGGATAGGCCACACCATCGACATACGGCATGACGGACGGGGTGTTGTTTTGGGTGAAATCCATCAGCCCGACACCGCGCAATGCAAAGTTCAGTGCAGAGCTTCCAAAAGACGGCTGAATAGTCAGATTTGGCGCAACACGAACGATGTCTGTTAACTGGCGGACGTTGCGGTTCTGAAGCTCCTGACGGGACAGTACCGTTTCAGAATGCGCCTCATGCTGACCTGCGCCAGTCACACCGCGCCGGGCATTAACGTGAACGACCTCATTACTCGCCGCGGAAGCATCAACTGTACGATGCCGTACTGCTCCAGCCCCATGCTTAGCGATCGGATGCACGCTCCGCTTCGCTGCCCCTGCAGCGGCATCAGCGCTTCCAACACAAGACAGAAGAGCCGTGGACAGCAGCGTCACGCGCAGAGAGAGAATAAAACGGGGTCGACAGGGCGAAACAGGGGACATCGGGCATTTCCAGATCAGCGATGTGAAGCAGTCAGGATGTGTCGCAATTCACCATGTCGGCGAATCTTGTATACCAGATAGAATACAAAGCATCTTTGTTCCACATCAAAAATGATCGAATCCGGAATATTCCTTTTCCATATCTTATGCCGTGCTTGTCCCTCAAAAGAAGGAGGCGCATAAAAGCTGACATGGAAGAACGGAAAAAATCGATGCAGCCCGCCAGCAGCAATGTCATCGAAAACAAAATTATTCAGGCCGTTCTTTCCGAACAGATCTCCCCCGGAGAGCGGCTCGGAGAAAAAGATCTGGGAGAGATCTTCGGGGTTTCACGAACACTGGTCCGGGAGGCAATGATGCGCCTCAGCAGTCGGGGCATCGTTGCGGTTTCCCCTCGGAGGGGGTGGTTCGTCATTGAACCCACCGTTGAACAGGCTCGCGAAACAATTGAAGCACGCCGATCCGTAGAAATCGGTCTTCTCATGACACAGAAAAATATCAGTGCCGAGACGATCAAACAGCTTGAAGCACACGTTCTGGAGCAACAGCGCGCCATTGATGAGAATGATCTGGGTCGTCGCAGCTACCTTCTAGGCCACTTTCACGTCCACCTAGCCGCAGCACTCGGCAATTCTATTCTGGCCAACATTCTTGAAGAATTAACAACCCGAATCGTCCTGATCGCTACCTTGTATCAATCCAAGGCGGACGCGCAGCAATCCTGCGACAATCACAGGCGGCTGGTGAATGCCCTGCGTAAGAATAGGGTAAAGGATGCCGTAAAAATCATGGATGCGCATCTTACGCACCTCGACAAAGCCCTGAGTATTCGAAAAAAGATGAAACCACGCTCTGCAAACCTGCTCCGTGACAAATCTTCGATTTTCGTTCCGTAAGGTAGCCAGCCCATATCGGCATAGGGCGATCATATTAGCTTGACGGCTTTCCGCGCTAATGATGCGGATTCTGCCTCGCCCTAGGCGAAGTTTCCAAACACATTCGATCTCTGGGGAAAATGGTGAACCGGCTGGGACTCGAACCCAGGACCATTCGATTAAAAGTCGAATGCTCTACCAACTGAGCTACCGGTTCATCCGAGCGGATGGCTACCCCACAACCACTATGGAGGTCAACCTCCAGCAGCCGGAAAACAGCACTAGAATTTTTTTTAGTTATGTTATAACATATTAAATACTACCGATTCAGAGCCTGAAAAAGCCCTCGTATGTGCTCCAAAAACAGCAACCTGACCAATCACTGCGCCTTAAACGATCGCACTGTACGGCATGAAATCTGGCAACGCTTTGAGGGGAACGAGTGGGATGCATTCGATCAGCTTCCAGCATCCATTCGCAGACGCCTGAACGAACACGTCTATGATGCCTGGTCCGTCAACGCCTTGATCCTGTGGAAGCACTACAAGCGCATTTACGGCCGCACTCCGCGTGCCGAACGAGCCCTGATCAAATATCTGGATTATTGTGAACGCCTCGAACGCGAGGCCTTTTCAGAGCGCTACACCGCTCAATGCGGCTCGCCCTACCCTCATGATGCCGCAGGAGTGACAGTCCTGCGAACACCAGAGAACAAGCAGCAAGCTGCCTGAGCGCCCTGTAAGACACTCAGAACAGCCGAAACAGCTTCAGGCTTCTACATAAGCCTTAACGATGGTGTCCGGATCCTTAACGACGCCCGACGAGCCAGCGCCACGCTTGATCTGATCGACATACTCCATGCCTTCAACAACCTTGCCGGCAATCGTGTACTGACCGTTCAGGGACGGCACGTCCTGGAACATGATGAAGAACTGGCTGTTTGCAGAGTGCGGAGCCATCGTACGGGCCATGCCAAGTGTGCCACGCTCGAACTTTGCCTTGTCCGTGAACTCGGCCTTCAGGTCCGGGTAGCTGCTACCGCTGGTGCCTGTGCCAGTCGGATCGCCGCCCTGTGCCATGAAGCCTTCGATCACCCGGTGGAACTTCACACCGTCGTAAAAACCTTCGCTCGCCAGAAGCTTCAGACGCTCCACAGCCAGCGGCGCCAGATCAGGGCGCAGCTCAATGACGACCTTGCCGTTCTTGAGTTCGAAAACCAGCTTGTTGCCGTCGGGTACTGCGGTCTCAGACATCTTGGAACCTTCCAGAAATCAATGAAGGTTCCTATGTCGCCCTTCGACCCAGTTTCGACAAGACGAGACTTGCAACATCTTCGCTGACAAAGGAGGAAATATCGCCATCAAGACGGGCAATTTCCTTCACAATTCGACTGGCCGTCGTGCGATGCCCTTCAGAAGACAGCAGAAAGACCGTCTCAATTTCCGGCGCCAGACGACGCAACGCCCCAGAGAGCTGACTCTCAAAGTCGAAATCCCCCGCAGAGCGAAGGCCGCGCACAACCGTCCCGGCGCCAGCCTTGCGTACGGCATCGACCAACAGGGTATCAAACCCCAGAACCCTGATCCGGTCAGCATGAGGCAATTTCGAGACCTCTTGCCGCATCATCTCCAGACGCTCTTCCAGCGTCAGAAGCGGCTGCTTCCCCTCATTGACCGCCACACCAACCAGCAGGCGGTCAAAAAGAGTGGACGCACGGTCGATAATATCCAGATGACCGAACGTCACCGGATCAAACGTGCCGGGATAAAACCCGACACGCGGATCAGTCTGCCACTCAGGCATCAGGGGCTGCGTCACCCACAGAAGCCTCACCGTCCGTCACAGTGCCATCAACAGGCGCTGTACCGTCCGGCGTTGCCACGACATCCCCTTCGATCAGGTCGCCCTCTTCTCCATCATCTTCCACAACCGGGAAGACACAGATCACGGTCTCACTGTCGTTCAGACGGAATAGCGTCACACCACTGGCCTGACGTGCCATGACACGCACCTGAGACACCGGAAGACGGATCAGACGACCCGTATCCGTCACGAGCATGACATCCGTGCCATCCAGCGTCGGAAGCGTCCCAACCACTTCCTTGCCACGACGATTGGCCGAGAAGGTCATGTTCGTAATGCCCTGACCACCGCGGCCCGACACACGATAATCATAGGCAGAGGAACGACGGCCAAACCCGCCATCTGTCACAGTCAGAAGAATTTCTTCCTGCTGTTCCAGCTCCTCAAAGCGCTCCTGCGTCAGATCGCCAACGATCTCCACAGTGTCTTCGTCACCGGACACCACCTCTTCTTCAGCACCTTCTGCCAACGCAGCATTCTCGGCGCGACGTTTTGCATTGGCCATCCGCAGATAGGCCGCACGCTCTTCAACGCTGGCATCCACATGGTTGAGAATGCACAGTGAAATCACCGCATCCCCGTCCCCCAGACGAATACCACGCACACCCGAACTGCCACGGCCGGCAAACACACGTAGCGTGTCATCCGTGATCTGGAAGCGGATGCAGCGGGCGTTCTTCGTTGCCAGGAACACATCCTGACCTTCACGACACGTCGCCACACCAATGAGGGAATCGCCCTCATCCAGCTTCATCGCAATCAGACCGGACGCCCGGATATTCCGGAAATCATTCAGGCGGTTACGACGAACATTGCCGCTGGCCGTCGCAAAGGTGAGGTGCAGATCTTCCCACAGCTCCTCGTCCTGCGGCAACGGAAGAACCGCTGTAATGGCATCCGAACCCAGTTCCGGCAGCAGATTGACCAGTGCGCGCCCCTTGGACGTCGGAGACGCTTCCGGCAGATGCCAGACCTTGGTGCGATAAGCTTTGCCGCCCGAAGAGAAGAACAGCACCCACTGATGGGTATGAGCATTGAAGCTACGAATAATGACGTCATCGCCACGACGGCCAGACGCCGTACGACCACGCCCACCGCGGTTTTGCGAGCGGAACATCTCAAGCGGCGTGCGCTTGATGAAGCCGTCACGCGTGATGGTCACAACCATCTGCCCCGGCTCGATCAGGCTTTCGTCAGACTGATCGCCCAGCGCATCGGAGATTTCCGACATGCGTGGGGTGGCAATTTCAGCCCGGGCCGCCAGCAATTCATTGCGCATGACATCCATGCGACGAGTGTGGCTGCCAATGATGTCGAGCAGGTCGGCAATCTTGGCCGCAACTTCGCTCAGCTCACCCTGGATCTTCTCACGTTCCAGGCCGGTTAGACGCTGCAAACGCAGTTCGAGAATACCGCGAGCCTGCGCTTCTGTGAGGCGAACCTTGCCATCATAAATGACATTGCCTTCGTCCTGGATCAGCTCCAGCAACGGCACAACTTCGCTCGCATCCCACTCGCGCGCCATGAGCAGCTCGCGCGCTGTCGAGGCATCAGGAGCAGAACGGATCAGCGCGATCACTTCGTCGATGTTGGCAACAGCCAGCACAAGGCCAACCAGCAGATGCCCACGATCCCGAACCTTGTTCAGATCGAAGCGTGCGCGACGCAGAATGACGTCTTCGCGGAAACGAATGAACGCCTGCAGAACGTCCATCAGCCCCATCGTGCGCGGCTTGCCCTCATCGAGTGCCAGCATATTGACACTGAAGGACGTCTGAAGCTGCGTGAAGCGATAGAGCTGGTTCAGCACCACTTCCGGCGTCGCATCGCGCTTCAGCTCAATGACAACGCGCATTCCAGAACGATCACTTTCGTCCCGGATATCAGAGATGCCTTCGATTTCCTTCGCACGAACGAGATCGGCAATCTTCTCCTGAAGGGTTGCCTTGTTCACCTGATATGGGATCTCGGTGATGACGATCGCCTGACGATCCTTGCGGATCTCCTCGATCTCAGCACGAGCCCGGACCGGAACAGACCCACGCCCTGTCTCAAACGCCTTGCGGATACCGCTGCGGCCCATGATGATTCCGCCGGTCGGGAAATCCGGGCCGGGGATGATCTGCATCAGCTCATCCAGCTCAATCGCCGGATTGGCAATCATCGCCAGCGTGGCATCAATGACTTCGCCAGGATTATGCGTCGGGATGTTCGTGGCCATACCAACCGCGATACCCGAAGCGCCATTCACCAGAAGATTTGGGAACGTCGCTGGCAGAACCTTAGGCTCATGCTCGCTCTCGTCGTAGTTCGGCTGAAAATCAACCGTGTCCCGCTCAATATCATCCAGCAGGAACGACGCAGACTTGGCCAGACGAGCTTCGGTATAACGCATGGCAGCCGGGCTATCGCCATCGACCGAACCGAAGTTACCCTGTCCATCAATCAGCTTGACGCGCATTGACCAATGCTGCGCCATACGAACCATGGCATCGTAAATCGAGCTGTCACCGTGCGGATGGTATTTACCCATCACGTCACCGACCGCACGCGCAGACTTGCGGTAAGGCTTATCAGACGTAAACCCACTCTCGCGCATCGCATACAGGATGCGACGATGGACGGGTTTCAGGCCGTCACGCACATCCGGCAAGGCACGCGAGACGATCACCGACATCGCATAGGCCAGATAGGAGGAGCGCATCTCCTCCTCGATCGTCACCGGAAGACGATCGGAAGGTACAATATCAGTCGGCTCGTTCAGCTCGGTCAAGACAGGTCCACCACGCTAAAATACAGTCCGCACAGCATAGCCCATGCGCGGCCTACATGCCACACCCACCCCATTATGGCCTGTGAAACTGAAAAACGGTCACGTCCAGCAGGAAACTGCCGTCTTCTTCCAACCCCAGTCTTTCACGGACAGCTACAGGCGCACCACGCTGCAACGACCGGATGCCCTTCACACGCTCCGTCGGTGTTCGTGTTCGCGATACCCAACTCTCAAATTCCATCCGCAAACGGCTGCGTCTCAGGCCATCCACAACAAAACCGGATCTTCCGAGAGCAGACACCCATTCTGTCACGGCATAGTCCCTCACATGAGAGACATCCCGCATCAATTCCAGCGTCTGGAGCCAGCTATCGGACATAGCGTCTTCAGGAGCCGTAACATCGCCGAAAATAGCCAGACCTCCGGGCCTCAGAACGCGATGCACTTCTCTCAGACCAGCCTCAAAGCCTTCCCAATGATGGGCACTAAACCTGCATAAAACAGCGTCAAACACACAATCATCAAATGGAAGCGCTTCTGCGGTGCCCTGTTCAACAACAATGTGGCCAAGGCCACGGTCTTGAGCGGACCTGCTTACAGCAGCCAACATTCCGGCCGTGACATCGCAGGCGACAACCTGCCCGACATGTGGCGCCACAGCATAGCTGACGTGCCCCCCGCCACAGCCAAGATCCAGCACACGTTCAAACCCGCGCCCCTGAACAGCCCGAACCATCACGTCCAGGTCACCGCCCTGACTATGCACCACGCTATTTACGTAAGATGAGGCCCTGTCTTCATAATGCTTCGCAGCAAATTGTCCTGCCTGCATAACCATCTGATTTTTCTCCCTTGGAGATCATCATCAGACAACAAGCAATCAGGTATAAGATCCTATTTTATCATGGTATAAATTGCACCATGCCTACGTCCAGCCGTAAAACTCTTGGTCTGTTTCTTCGCACGCACCGCGAAAGGCTTTCTCCGTCAGAAGCAGGATTGCTGATTCCATTACGACGCAGACGCACCCCAGGACTGCGCCGCGAGGAAACAGCTCAACTCTGCGGGATCAGCACGACATGGTACACGTGGCTGGAACAGGGACGCGACGTCTCATGCTCATCCGCCACACTGTCGCGCATTGCCGCGGCTTTGAAACTGTCCACGACGGAAAGACGCTACCTTTTCACTTTGGCAGAACTGCGAGACCCTCAGCGGGATCACACTGCGCCAACTGCACCAGCCACACTTCTTAGCCTCCCAGAACAGATCTCCAGCCCCGCTTATTTGCTCGATCCCTTGTGGAATGTTCTGAGCGCAAATTCCGCAGCCAAAATTCTTTTCGATGTCTGGCTGAACAGCTCAGAGACCAATCAGCTGCGCTATGTTTTTCTGAACCCCAATGCCCGAATTTTCCTTACGGACTGGCTACCCCGCGCCCAGCGGCTTCTGGCCGAATTTCGAGCCGATACAGTTTCTATTGCCCGTACCGAACCTTTTCAGACACTTGTCTCAACCCTTCAGAGAGAAAGTCCGGAATTTAACCGTTTCTGGGAAGACCAAGGCGTCCTCCCCAGAGAAGGAGGGCACCGGAGCTTTCAACATCCAACACAAGGCCTTCTCCACTACGATCAAACAACGTTCATCCCGACAGCTCATGCGGGCTATAAACTCGTCATTCTGTCCAAAAGCACGGCCACTCCGGATTCCACCTTATGAACCCGAACCACATTCTCCGCCCAGCAGACTTTGCCGACCAAGAAACATGCGACCTTTTGACCCTTCACCTTGCCGGAATGCACGAAAATACCCCTGCTGGACACGTCTTCGCCTTGGATCTGGCTGCTCTCACCTCATCTGATATCGAGGTCTGGACTGTCCACCACCGGGGCCACGTTGCTGGCATTGGTGCGCTAAAACGATTGAGTGCTCAGGACGGTGAACTCAAATCCATGCGTACTCATCCGGATTTTTTAAGACAGGGCATCGCCAGCACTCTTCTGGATCATCTCATTCACAGAGCACGCTCTCTGGGCCTGAAAAAGCTTAGCCTTGAAACCGGCCAGAATTCCTCTTTCGAACCCGCACTAAAGCTCTACAAAGCCCGCGGCTTTCAACTCGGCGAACCTTTCGCTGACTATCAGGCTTCTAAGTTCAACCAGTTCTTTCATCTGTCGCTCTAAAAACCGGCCTTTCGCGCATAAAAAAACCGGACTGACACTGCCAGCCCGGTTCTCCGGAAAATCCCTTAAAACGGGATTTCATCATCCAGATCGTTATCTGGCGGAGCATCCCAGCCACCGCCACGACTGCCCGACGCGCCACCTGCGCTACCACCGCTACTACGAGAGCCGCCGCCAAAGCCACCTTCACTGCCACCACTCCGGCTTCCACCACCAAAGCCGCCGCCGTTGTTGCTTCCACCACCGTAGGACGAACCACCACCGTCGAAGCCACCGCCTTCATCACCGCCACTACGGTTACTGTCGAGGAGCACCAACTCACCACGGAAGCGATCGATCGTCACTTCCGTCGTGTAACGCTCTTGGCCGGACTGGTCGGTCCACTTACGGGTCCGCAGTTCACCTTCGAGGTAAACCTTGCGCCCCTTGCGCAGAAAACGCTCAGCCACATCGCCCAGGCGATCATTGAAAATGACGACGCGATGCCATTCCGTACGCTCGCGGCGCTCACCGGACTGACGGTCGTTCCATGTTTCAGACGTGGCGATCGTCAGATTGACAACCTTCCCGCCTGACTGCGTGTTCCGGACTTCCGGGTCCTTGCCCAGATTTCCGACCAGAATCACCTTATTGACGCTGCCTGCCATTCCGTACCAACCAATTTTCTCGAATTGTTCTTTTCATATGATCCTAAACGCCCATCTATAATTGATCCAGCGCCGTTCAGGCGCGTTCCGATTTTTAACAATCGCTTTTCTGCACATTCCGGGGTTTTCGTGAGCTTTCCAGACAATCATTCGATCCGTGTCCGTGGTGCCCGCGCCCACAATCTCAAGAATATCGATGTCACGATTCCCCGTGACTCCCTGACGATCATCACGGGCCTCTCCGGCTCCGGAAAGTCGTCTCTCGCCTTCGATACGATCTATGCCGAAGGTCAGCGCCGATATGTGGAAAGTCTTTCCGCTTACGCCCGCCAGTTCCTTGAACTGATGGGCAAGCCGGATGTGGACTCCATTGAGGGTCTCTCCCCGGCCATCTCGATCGAACAAAAAACGACCTCAAAGAACCCCCGCTCCACCGTCGGCACCATCACGGAAATCCATGACTACATGCGCCTTCTCTGGGCGCGCGTGGGTGTTCCTTATTCACCCGCAACCGGCCTTCCTATTGAAGCCCAGACGGTCAGCCAAATGGTAGATCGCGTCATGGCGCTTCCTGAAGGCACGCGCCTCATGCTACTGGCGCCGGTCGTCCGGGACCGTAAAGGGGATTGCAAACGCGAACTGGCAGACCTGGCTCGCAAGGGCTTCACGCGCGTCAAAATTGACGGTGAGCTTTACGAAATTGCCGAAGCCCCCGAACTCAATCGCAAGACCCGCCACAATGTCGAAGTCGTGGTGGACCGGATTGTCGTCAAACCTGATCTCGAATCCCGGTTGGCGGACAGCTTTGAGACAGCCCTCGAACTCTCCGACGGTCTCGCCTACACGGAAGAAGTCAGGCGTGCGGGAAAAACAGCTGCCCCCGCCCACATCGTTTTCTCCTCACGTTTCGCCTGCCCTGTTTCAGGTTTTACGATTGAGGAGATCGAGCCCCGTCTGTTCTCCTTCAATGCCCCGATGGGCGCCTGTCCTACCTGTGATGGTATCGGTACGGAAACCCATTTTGACGAGAACCTGATTGTCAGTGACGATACGCTGACACTTTCTGAAGGTGTGATTGCCCCTTGGAGTGGTGCCAGCACGGACTGGTATGACCAGACTCTTGCAGCCCTTGCCCGCCATTGCGGGGACACCATGAACACGCCATGGCGAGACCTGAAAGCCGAAACCAGGGATTTGATCCTGTACGGCTCCAAAGAGGCCATCGCCATTCCGTATCGTGATGGCAGCAAGGTCCATACCGTTACGAAGCCCTTTGAAGGCGTGCTCAAAAACCTGCGCCGGCGCATGGCACAGACAGACAGCATGTGGGTACGCGAGGAACTGTCGCGCTATCAGTCAGAAAAACCCTGCCACACCTGCCATGGCGCACGCCTGAAACCTGAAGCCCTCTGCGTAAAGGTCAATGACCTGAACATCGCCGAAGCGTCAGATATGCAGATCCGGAAGGCACTGGACTGGTTTTCCGGTGTTGAGGTTACCCTCACCCCACAACGTGCGGAAATCGCGCGCCGCATTCTTCGCGAAATCACGGATCGCCTGCACTTCCTCGATGACGTAGGCTTGGACTACCTCACGCTTTCCCGCGGATCCGCCACACTTTCTGGCGGTGAAAGCCAGCGTATCCGGCTGGCGTCCCAGATTGGCTCGGGTCTGACAGGCGTTCTGTATGTGCTGGATGAGCCTTCCATCGGCCTGCATCAGCGCGACAACGAGCGTCTTCTCGGCACACTGGAGCGTCTCAAGCGCCTTGGAAATACCGTCATCGTCGTCGAACATGACGAAGATGCCATCCGCGCTGCTGATTACCTTATCGATATGGGGCCTGGTGCTGGCACGCGGGGCGGAAACGTCATCGCCATCGGGACACCTGCGGAAGTAGCCAAGAATAAAGAAAGCCTGACCGGTGCCTATCTTTCGGGTCGGAAGTTTATTCCAGTTCCGGAAAATCGACGCACCTCGGACAAAACACTCACATTGGTTGGAGCCAAGGGAAACAATCTCAAGGATCTGACCGTGGATTTCCCACTGGGAACCTTTATTGCGGTCACCGGTGTATCAGGCGGCGGCAAGTCTACCCTGGTCGTAGATACCCTTTACAAAGCACTGTCCCGGCAGCTCATGAAATCGAGCCAGTCTCCACTCCCTTATGACCGACTGGAAGGCGTAGAGAACCTCGATAAAATCATCGAAATCGATCAGTCTCCAATTGGGCGTACACCCCGTTCCAACCCCGCCACCTACACGGACCTGTTCGCCCCTATCCGGGACTGGTTTGCCGAACTCCCGGAATCCAAGGCACGCGGTTACAAACCAGGCCGCTTCTCCTTCAATGTAAAGGGCGGCCGCTGCGAAGCCTGTCAGGGCGATGGCGTCCTGAAAATCGAAATGCACTTCCTGCCTGACGTCTTTGTCACCTGTGACACCTGCAAAGGCGCGCGGTACAATCGTGAAACGCTGGAAGTGAAGTTCCGTGGCAATTCCATCGCTGATGTACTTGCCATGACTGTGGACGAGGCGTTGCCGTTCTTTCAGGCTGCGCCCAGAATTCGGGACCGCCTCGCCATTCTCCAGCAGGTTGGTCTTGGCTATGTCGCCCTGGGCCAACAGGCAACCACGCTTTCAGGCGGTGAAGCCCAGCGCGTCAAACTGTCCAAGGAACTCGCCAAACGGGCTACGGGTCGCACGCTCTACATTCTTGATGAGCCCACCACCGGCCTGCACACTGAAGACGTCCGTAAGCTGCTGGAAGTGCTGCATACGCTGGTCGATCAGGGCAACACCATTTTGGTGATCGAGCATAATCTGGAGGTCATCAAGACAGCAGACTGGCTGATCGATATCGGACCAGAAGGCGGTGATGGTGGCGGCAAGATCGTAGCCGCAGGAACACCGGAAGACATTGCTGCCTGCAAAGCAAGCCACACTGGCCGCTTCTTGGCCCCCCTTCTGGATGCGCCCGGTGTCAGGCAGCACCGTGAGCCCACAGGCAAAAGAATCACTCAGGCGATGATTGCCGCCAGCTTGCCCCAAAAGGCGGAGCGAGCCCCAGCCAAAACGACAAAACTGCCTAAGGCAAAAATAGCGGTGGACAAGAAATCTCGTGGCCGCCCCTCAGGCTCCCGCAACAAAACCAAAGCCTGATTCCTCAAGTCCTGAAGAGCTTAGCTCTTCAGGACAACAAAGGACGTTACGCAGATCAAGCTACAAAAAGGTGTCAAAGGCCGTTGCCCCAATGCCTTACGGACCACAGTGATCGGGAGCCAGAAATTCAGCCCCTCGACAGGCGACACCAGAACAGTAATTGCAAAAAACGCAGCCGTACCCTTTCCAATCGGGTATGCTGGTGCAAACCCCACGGCAACAATCCACATACGAGACGGCAGCCGGATTAGAGCAATTATCAGCGCTCAGCGGTCCAGATCATCCTCCCAGAACAATCCATTTGCTCCCTTCTGAGAAAAATTACCGGCTAACTGGGCGACAGTTATTTCTGCTGAGTACCGAGATGCTCTTTCCCGCGCTGGCGCGCCAGCTTCTCCTGTAGCTCACGGGCAGCGTATCGCTGCCGCTGCTCCTCAGTGCGTTCATTATGACAATGGGGGCAGGAAACGCCTTGTACGAACATCGGAGAAGCCTTGTCTTTCTCGCTGACCGGACGACGGCAGGCGTGACAGACATCGTAGCTGCCAATTTCCAGACCATGCTTCACGGAAACACGCTGGTCGAAGACGAAACATTCCCCTTCCCAAAGGCTTTCTTCCTCTGGAACAGTCTCCAGATATTTCAGAATACCGCCTTTGAGATGGTAAACTTCGTCCAATCCCTCTGCCTTCACAAAAGACGTGGACTTCTCACAGCGAATTCCGCCTGTGCAGAACATGGCAATCTTTGGAACTCGACCTTTGGCCTCAAGCTCCTTGCGTCGGTTCCGAAACCATTCTGGAAACTCCCGGAATGAGCGTGTTTTGGGATCTTCAGCCCCCTTGAAAGTCCCGATCGCGACTTCGTAGTCATTCCGGGTATCAATCACGATCGTATCCGGATCAGAAATCAGAGCATTCCATTCATCTGGTGCCAGATACTGACCAACATCCTTGCGAGGATCGATATTAGGCTGTCCCATGGTGACGATCTCTTTTTTGAGACGCACCTTCATGCGGCGGAAGGGCATTTCCGGCGCACGAGATTCCTTGATCTCCAGTTCCTCACATCCGGGCATCGCCCGAATATGCTCCAGCACCCGTTCCATGCCTTCGTCTGAACCAGCGATCGTTCCGTTAATGCCCTCTGGCGCCAGAAGCAGAATACCTTTGATGCCTTCGCGGTCGCAGACCTCCTGCAAAGGCCCGCGCAACGCAACGATGTCTTCAAACGGCGTGAAGTTGTAAAGCGCGACGATACGGATCGGCAGAAGAGCATCAGACACAGGGCAACCATCCAGCTCTGCGACCGCAGGCAAACCCACGATCAGGTGACAATATGCCCCGCCAATATCAGGCTCGCGCCTTCAATTCCAGAAAACTCCTGAACCTGGGCCTCAGGCGACTGACGCGGTTGCTGCCTCTGCGAGAGGTAGTCCACGATCCTTGATCACGCGACGCACCGTCTGAATGACCTGCGATCCAGTAATCAGACGCGTGCATTCAAACTGCCGCTCCGTTCCCTTGTGGCGGGGGCACCAGAAGAAATCCTTGTGATCGAACTGATGCCTCGGGTCGTTCCAGCACGAATTGCAGGTGTGCCAGTTGATGATGCGATAGGGCGTGAAAAATTCATTGTCCGGATGCGTGAAGCCGGAAATCATGACGACAGGTGTCCCAGCTGCATGCGCCAGCCAAGCCAGACCACTGGAGAGGCCAATGAAGAAACTGGCATGCTTCAGCCAACGCGCACGTTCTGACAACGGACGGCTGCCAGTCTCGTCTTCTGCACCATGGGGAATGTGATTGTAGACATATCCTGTTCCATGGAACGTTTTCTGATCAATGCAGATCACGCGATACCCAGCAGACTTCAGAAAGCCAATAACCTCCTGCCACCCAGCTGGATTATTCCAGTATTTGCACTGAGTACTCGCCTGCGTCGCAATCACGACATATGGCCCCTCAATAGGAGGCGTATCCCCATCCTGAATTGTAATGCCAGGCGGGTTATCGTTCCAGGGATCAACACCTAGAATATAAGCTGCGGTGCGGTGCAGACCCACATGCCGGAAGTCTGTTGGCTGATGTGTCAGCTCGGTATCCGTGAAAAACAGGCCTATATTATACGAGGCGTAGAATCCGGACGTGAACGTCTTGTTTGCCTGAGCTTCATCGTGACTAACCAGAGTAATATCCGGATTGGCTTCTTTCACCAGTGGCAGAATCACATCTGCAACCGAGCAGGACACTTTCGCTCCCGTTTGCTGGGCCAAGCGAATAGCAGCGGGCAGCCAGGCAATCGTGTCTCCCAGAGTTCCAACAGGAAGCTGCACCAGAACAGGTTTTCCATTCAGAGAAAGTTCATGATGCAGAATATCCTCCCGTGTTCCGTCAGGCTTTTCCAGCCAGACATCAATCCGGAATGGAACAAAGTACTTCTTGGTGGATGAAACCATCCCGCCCTTGAGCCGGGCATCGAAAAGAATATTTCCCGTCGAATAATCTGAAAGCCTGACATGCCACTGCCCCAACTCCGGAGCGATATCCGGCACCATGACGCGGGCACCATCATTGAAGTCAAAGCGGACACCCTGCCCCCCTTCGACAACTGGAACAGCCGGAATGGCCAGATAGGGGCTCTTCTCGTCCTCCTTCTGCACAACACTTCCATCAGCGGGTAAAGTACTCTCCTGCGGAAGGCCTGAGGCAGGTGTTACAGTTTCTGCAAGCTGGGAAGAAACAGAGGTCACATCAGACATAAGTAGAAGCGTCTCCAAACCGTCCCCGCAGGCCGTACAGAGACAGAGAACCGTCCCCACCGCACCCACAAAAGCAGGCTCAATACTGAAAGTTGAAAACCATTTTCAAATCTGCATCCATCTCTTGATAAAGAGACGCTGCCCACTCTGCCACAAAACAGTGCCAAGGTTAAAATAGACTAACGACCCTTGGACATTAAAAGAAACTTTCACCTATCCACCAGAGATCGTTCCCTGGTCGGAAATGCTGTGCGATACCGGAAAGATCATGACAGACCATACTGCCATCCGCGGCCCCTTCCTGACTTTCCACGCAGACCCGTTCACGGTCGATCCCATGGCTGCTGTAACGCATCAGCCGGATGGCCTGATTCTATGCAAAGATGGCATCATTACCGCCGCCGGAGCATGGGACGATCTGAAAGATCAGATCCCTGAAGGCACTGCCGTAGATCATTATCCAGACCGGCTGATTTCAGCAGGAATGATCGATACCCACGTCCATTATCCTCAGCTTCCGGTGATTGCCTCGTATGGGGAACAACTCCTGGAATGGCTGGAAACTTACGTTTTCCCTGCTGAGGCCCGCTACGCCGATATCACTTATGCACGCCAAATTGCCCGCAGCTTCCTAAAGGAGCTCCTCCGCGTCGGCACAACAACAGCCGCCGTGTACTGCACGGTTCACCCGGAATCCGTCGATGCTTTTTTTGAGGAATCAGAACGTCTCAATACCTGCATGATCGCAGGGAAGGTCCTGATGGACCGAAATGCGCCTGACAACCTGCGAGACACTGCCCAGACAGGCTACGATCAGTCTGCCGCCCTTATCGAACGCTGGCATGGTCGCGGACGGCAGCTTTATGCAGTCACGCCACGCTTTGCCCCTACCAGCACACCCGAACAACTGGATTTGGCTGGATCTCTCCTTGCTACCCGCTCCGACCTCTTCATGCAGACGCACCTGCTCGAGAACCGGTCTGAGATCGAATGGGTCAAGGAACTCTTTCCTAACCGTTCATCCTATCTGGACGTGTATGACAAGTCCGGCCTTCTGCGCCCTCGCGCCATTCTGGCTCACGCTGTGCACGCACAGGAAGAAGATTTCCAGCGCTGCCATGATACAGGCTGCTCCATCGCACACTGCCCTGGTTCAAACCAGTTCCTGGGTAGTGGATCGTTTCCCCTGTTCAACGCTTTGAAGCCTGAACGACGTGTTAAAATCGGCATCGGCAGCGATGTGGGCGCTGGGCCATCCCTCTCCCTGCTTCAGGTTCTTTCGGACGGATACAAGGTCGCTCAAGGCCTGGGTACAAAACTTCACCCAGCTCAAGGTCTCTGGTTAGCGACTGTAGGAGGAGCTCAGTCTTTAGGGCTTGAGGATCATATCGGCGCGATCAGACCCGGCCTGCATGCAGATCTCTGCATCTTCGATCCTACTGCGACACCTCTCGGAAAAATTCGTACCCAGACGGCAGAGACCCTGTCTGACCTCCTGTTTGCCCTGACCATGCTGGGTGATGATCGTAGCATCGAGGCCACATATGTCGCCGGTCAGAAGGTCCACAGCCGGAATTGATATCTCGCCTGCAGCCCCTCAGCCGAACCGACGCTGTGGCCCTTCGACTATAGGGTCTTCAGCGTCTACAGACAGGCCCATCAGAATCCGTTCATCGGGCAGATCGGCCACGACGATGTCCGCTTCTGGATCAACTGCCAGTGTCCGACGGACATTGAATAGCAGATGCAGGAAAATGGCGGACAATGCCCCTAAGGTAATACCGCTTCCAAAGACAATCTGCGCCCACATCGGGAACGTATCCGAGATATGAGGCTGCGCCGTCGCCAGCATTCCAAGGCCGATGCTTGTTCCAACAATGATGACATTACTCTGCCGATTGAAGTCCACTCGCGTCAGCGTCTGAACACCGACAACAGCAACTGTGGCAAACATCGCCAGCGCGGCACCACCCAGAACGGGTAACGGAACCGCCGCCACAATCGCCCCGAGCTTTGGCAGACATCCGAGCATCATCATGATGACAGCCGCAGACGCCACCACCCAACGGCTTTTCACTCCAGTCATGCGCACAAGACCGACATTTTCAGCAAAGCAGGTATAGGGGAAAGAATTAAAGACACCGCCGAGCAGCGTTGCAATGCCATCTGCCCGCAACGTGCGCGCAATGTCTTCCCGCGTGATGGTCTTCCCGACAATTTCCCCCGTCGCGTACACATTGCCGATTGTCTCGACCATGGTGATAATCATTACGATCACCATCGACAGGATCGGAACCACGTGGAAAGTGGGTGTCCCAAAGAAAAAGGGCTGTGTGAGTGACACAAGCGGCGCGGAAGCAACGCCATCAAAATGTGCATCACCCAAAAGCCAGGCAGCCATCGTACCGACACACAGCCCAATCAGCACGGCGATAGTCGCAATAAACCCCCGAAACAGGCGCTGCACAACCAGAATACTTGCCAGCGTTCCCAGCCCGTAACACAGGCTTCGCAAAGGCACTTGATCCTGCACAAGTCCCGGTCCGTGCCCGGAAACAATGTCGTTAGCCGCAACAGGTAAGAGTGCCAGACCAATCACAAGAATGATGGAGCCTGTCACGACAGGCGGGAAAAACCGCACAAGTTTCGCGAAATGCGGCGCCAGAAGCAGGGTCACAATCCCTGCGATAATGACTGATCCATAGATCGATAGCAGACCTGGCGTTCCGCCCCCTACCGCCGACCCGATAGCAATCATCGGACCTACCGCCGTAAACGTCACCCCTTGCAGAAGCGGCAAACGAACCCCTACCGGTCCAAAACCAACAGCCTGCAACAGGGACGCAATCCCACAAGTGAACAGATCTGCATCAATCAGATGAATCAGCGTTTCCTGTGGGAGGTGCAAAGCCCCTGCCACAAGAATCGGGACAATCACCGCCGCTGAATAGAACGCCAAAATATGCTGGAAGCCATAAGCCCCCAGCCGCCAGAGCGAGAGCTTCTCATCAACCGGATGAACCACAGAAGTGTCAGACGCCATCAGGTCTCAGCTTCCACGATATGTGGAATATCCATAAGGCGCCGCCAGCAGCGGAACATGCGCATGCGTGCCCTCACCCAGGCCGAACACAATCGGCACAACATCCAGAAAAGGCGGATCAGACAGCACATGCCCCGCCGCCCGGAAATACGCACCAATCTCGAATTCCAGACGATAGGTTCCACGTTCCAGCGGGATTTCCCGCAAAGCGGGGCAACGCCCATCGTGGTCCGTCACGCCTTCGAAAAGAACAGCATCTTCCTGAAAAAGTCGGAAAGACACCCCAGCCGCCGGGCGGCCCGAGACCGTATCCAGAATATGTGTGGATAATGAGCTCATGATGTCACCAGATCTTTCAGTCTTAGCCCTGCAATCGCATCAATCTGCGAGAGGGCTTCGTTCAGCTCCGCCTCGGGCGTCCCGCCCAGACGACGTTCCATTTCATCCATGATGACCGTCTTGGCCACCTGCCCGGGGGCCGCGACTTTACGCACGCAGATCACAAACGGCATGGAAAAAGCTGTCCCATAGGCCGCATTCAGCGTCTTGAACCGTTCATATTCCGCAGGCGTCAGACGATCCAGCCCGGCAGAAGCCTGCTCGGATGCGGACTCCGCGGTCAGATCCGGATCAATTCCCGCGCGATGCCCAAGCTCAGGATGCGCCCGAACCAATGCCAACTGAGCCTCCTCGCCCGCATCCCGCACAACAGCAGAAAATGTCGCAAGCATGGCCTCTGCGCCAGCGAATGGCCGCGCTGCCAGAGCCCCCTCAGCAACCCAAGGCGAATGTTCGTAAAGTCCGCCAAACGTCTGGACGAAAACATCCGGCGTCATGGCATTCACATCGGAAATCTTCATGCCGGATGCACACTCATCCAGTGCCGCGCAATATCAAGCCGGGATGCCACCCAGACATCCTCATGGGACGCCGCATGCTCCAGAAAACGCTGAAGCGCCAGCGCACGCGCAGGCTTACCCGCCAGACGGCAATGAAGCCCGATGGACATCATACGCCCCCCTTCCGCATACAGCATGTCGAACGTATCCCGCAGATACCGGAAGAACTGCTCGCCCTCGGTAAAACCGTTGAGCGCCGCAAACTTCATGTCATTGGCATCAAGCGTGTAAGGCACGATCAACTGCGGTTTGCCACGGGTACGATCGTAATACGGCAAGTCATCCGCATAAGAATCAGCATCGTAAATAAAGCCGCCTTCTTCCACGACCAGACGGGCCGTGTTCGGGCTGGTGCGGCCCTGATACCACCCCAACGGGCGCTCCCCGACCACTTCCGTATGAAGCGCAATTGCCTCACGGATATGCTCGCGCTCCACGTCTTCCGGGAAGTCCTGATAATCAATCCAGCGCAGACCGTGCGTGGCAATTTCCCAGCCGCTTTCCTTCATGGCGGCTACGGCATCCAGGTTGCGCGCCAAGGCTTTGGCCACACCGAACACGGTTGTGGTCATGCCAGCCTTTTCAAACAGACGATGCAAACGCCAGAAACCCGCACGACTACCGTACTCGTAAAGGCTTTCCATTTGCGCACAGCGTGCACCAATGATGGACTTCGTCCCGACCATTTCAGACAGAAAAGCCTCCGACCCCGCATCTCCATGCAGAACCGAGTTTTCCGCGCCTTCTTCATAGTTGATGACAAACTGGACCGCGATCCGTGCACCATTCGGCCATTTTGGATCAGGGGGCGTCCGGCCATAGCCGATCATATCACGGGGATAGGTGTTGGTGCTCATCTGTGCTGCTCCCCCTCAAACCGTTGGCGGATCAAGGCTGATCAGTTCTTCCGTGTCGTAAGACAGCAGGCTTTCCAGATGCTTCTCGCCATCCTCAACGAACAGATCACGCGCAATACCGCGCGTCAGTTTCTCAACGCCAAAACGCATGCCACTGATGGACGCCCCTGAAAGACCCATGCTGGGCATGGACGCAAACGTGAAATTGTAGATTGCCGCCAGCATCGGTGCCTTTGGATCGGACGGATCTTTCGGCAGGAACTGAAAGCGCTGCCCCAGATACGGATGGCTGGACAGAAGCATGCTCTCCTCCCCTTCTGGCGCCGTGAAATGGTCACTCCACAGCATGACGGAGTCCGCAAAATCCTGCGTTTCCGGACGGTGCTTCAGATCAATCGAGAAACCCGTACCAATAATCAGGAAGTCAAAGCGCATCTCGCCATTGGGCGTTTCGACCACAATCTCATCGCCATCCATACGCGCAGAATTCCATGGCGTACCAGGATGGAACGCAAAGTTCTCATGCTTGCGGCAACGCCAGAACGTATCCTGCGGCGGCGGCTGGTTCAGATTGTAGATGCAGCGCATGAAGCGCCAGCGGGTCAGGTCCGGCAGTTCTGAAAAATGTGCGAGAAAGCCCGCGTTTTCCATCCAGCGATACGGATTGATAGCCGGAATTTTTGTACGACGCAGACACAAATCTACACGCCCTACACCGGATTCCAGCGCAGTGGCAGCATTATCAAAAGCAGATGCGCCCGCGCCCAGAACACCAATCCGCTTACCCTTCAGGGCTGCAAAATCAATATCTTCGTGCGTGTGGGCATAAACCGACTTTGGAAGGTTCTCCGAAATGAATGGGGGGACGAACCAGGCTCCACCACCATCAATTCCCGTAGCCAGAACCATCCGGCGCGCCCAGCGCTTTGTCTCGACACCAGCAGCATTTCGGAATGTCAGACGCAGAAGGCCGTCTTTCCATTCCACATGAACCAGTTCCTGGTCGTTGACGACCGGCAGTTCGAGCGTATCACGCACCCAATCCAGATAGGACTGCCAGTCATGCCGTGAGATCTTGTCGAGCGATTGCCAGGCTTCCTTGCCATACCGCGCTTCATACCAAGACTGCGGCGTCAGATTGGGAACACCCAGATCCGGCCCCGTCACATGCTTCGGCGTCCGCAACGTGATCATCCGGGCAAACGTGACCCACGGGCCCTCTCCACCCTTTGCAGCGCGCTCAAAAATTTGCGTATTCGTCACGCCCTGACGGCGCAGTCCGAAACAGGCTGTCAGTCCACCTTGTCCGCCGCCAATAATGGCAACATCCAGAACATCTTCACCGTCTTTCTGAACCGGAATATTCCAGTTTCCAGTCGCGTACCTGATCTTCGCAAGATCCTCATGAACCTGCGCCGAAAGGGTGGCCAGGCCGTCAGTCGGGGAAGGGGAACGTGTCATGAGCATCTTATCCTAAAGAACAGGCACAGGATCGTGGTCTTTCATAAGAAATGACCAGAGTTTCTTCCTGTGTCAAAATGACAGGATTAACCTGCCTCTCTGAAGTGTTTCATAGAGGGGCATTCTCGTATATCTCAGAAAAACGTCCCTGCCGTTCTCGAAAAAAGAGCGTATCCCATGCCGGTTTTCTCCCGCTTCCTTCGCTACTTCCTGTCCGTTGCCCAATATGGCTCGATCCGGAAAGCCTCCGAACATCTACGGATTGCGGCATCTGCCATCGACCGCCAGATCCTGCATGGTGAGGAAGCTCTCGGCACTCCGCTCTTTGAGCGCCTGCCCAGCGGCCTGCGTCTGACAGCCGCAGGCGAACTCCTTTATACCAAAGGCAAGCAGTGGACGCGGGAAATGCAGGAAGTCCGCACCCAGCTTGAAGACATGCGCGGATTGAGACGGGGACAGGTGGACATAGCCCTGCCCGATGCCCTGACCACAGGATTTCTCCCCCGCATTCTGAAAGACCTGCGGAAAAGCCATCCTGGCATTACCATTTGCACCCATGTGCTGGATAACGCTGCCATTCAGCAGGCGCTCATCAGTGGAGATGTTGATTTTGCGCTCCTCCTGAATCCGACACAGGCCCGCGGCCTGCTCGTCCGCACTCATATCGATTACCCCTTGGGTTTCGTCTGCCTTCCCGACCATCCGATAGCCAAAAACAAGGATGCTCGTTTCAGCACCTGTGCCGAATACCCAATGGTCATGCCCCAACAACCTCTCGCACTACAGCGACAGATTGAAATTCTGGAAATTGACAGCAATGTCAGCGTCCAGCCTGCAGCATCCTCCGATAATATCCAGATGATAAAGTCACTCGTCCTGGAAGGTGTCGGGCTGGGAATCCTGAGTCGGCTTGATGCCATGAAGGAAATTCTCAGTGGTGAACTGGCTTTCGTCCCCATTTCAAACAGGGATGTTTCCCCGCTGACCCTGGCTCTATGCGTGGATCAGGCTCGGCAGCTTTCCGGAGCAGCAAGACTGGTGATTGCAGAAGTGGAGAAAACCTTCTTGCATCCAACAGAGACATAACTTCGGAAGCAGCATGCTGAACGACAAACTCTACACCGCGTTAGGAAGGGCAGGCATAAGCCAGAACATCTAAGGACAATCCAATGTCTTTTCTCAGGATATTTTCTGCCAGCGCCCTCATCTGCTGTCTGTTGGGAAGTGGCGCCCTCGCCCAGACGGCCACTGACATCCGTATTGTTCAGGGCGGAGAGAATGTTGCCTGGAAAGCCGCGCCTCCCATGTTCCCGAGTGGAACACGCATGTCCTTCCTGTACGGAGCCTCGGACAAGCCCGGTCCCTTCACCATGCGCGTCATGATGCCCGCAGGGTCAACCATTCCGCCCCATACGCACAATATGGATGAAATGCTCACGGTTCTGGCGGGCAGTGTGCATCATTACATCGGCGAGAGCATCACAGCGAACGATGAAAAAGTCCTGACAGCCGGAGGGTTTGTTCATCTTCCTCCTAATGTTCCGCACGCACTCAAAGCTGGGACACAAGGCGCCATTGTGCAGGTTTCGGGAACAGGCCCATTTACCATGACCTACGTGAACCCACAGGATGATCCGCAGCATACAAATCGTTAAGACTAGTCCGACAAAAAAAAACCAGCTTCACATGTGAAGCTGGGTTTTTGTATCAGAGCGAGCTGGGCACTTAGTGCCCAATAATTCCCAGAACCAGACCTGGCGTCAGTATCTGCGGCAATACAACTTCCGATCCATGCGGCGGATAATAAACATAGAGAGGGACGCCATCGCGCCCGTGAGCTTTCAGGTAAGCGGAAATTCCTGCGTCCCTGTTGGTCCAGTCGCCCTTGAGATAAGCGACATGCCGCACACTGAACGCCTTACGGACAGAGTCCACATCGAGCGCCACCCGTTCATTCACCATGCAGGTGATACACCAGGACGCCGTCATATCGACAAAAACCGGCTCTCCCTTTGCCCGAAGGTCTGCCAGCTTCTCACTTGAAAACGACTGTATTTGATTGTCAGCTGAAGTGGCAGGAGACGTCGCTGTTGCAGATACCGGTTTGGTAAGACTACGGGACAAGCCTGCCCCACACACGACCATGCACAGAACAGCTACAACACGGCAGAACAGAACCGTACCCCGTCCACCTTCCCGCATCGCGCGATGCTGTCCTATGCTGTAGATCCAGGCCGCAAAGCCCAGCAACACAAGACCGCCGCCTGCCACGACTACGAAATTCACACCGCGCTCAATCGTCGCCACCCACAGCAACCATACGCAGGTTGCCAGAAGTGGGAAGGCCAAGGCCTGCTTCAACACACCCATCCATGCTCCTGGCTTTGGCATCCGCGACGCCAGACCGGGAACACTTGCCACCAGCACATAAGGAGCTGCCAGCCCAAGCCCCATGGAAAGAAAGACCAGCAGCCCCATCACAGCGGGGCCACCCAAAGCTCCTGCAATGGCGACTCCCATAAACGGAGCCGTGCAAGGCGTTGCGACTATGACAGCCAATAGTCCCGTCATCATGTCGCCAGCATGGCCTGCACCGTGTGGATGCAACTGACCTAACCGCCCCGCACTGATTTCAAAGACGCCAAGCAAGTTCAGAGCCATGCCAAACAGCAGCCAGCACACACCAACCACAAATCCCGCTGATTGGAACTGGAAGCCCCATCCAGCTGAAGATCCGGCAAGGCGCAGTCCGATCATCAGAAGACCAAGAACTGCGAAGGCTCCCGTAACGCCCAACGTGTAAAACAGTGCACTCTGCAACTGCACACGTCGCCCCACACCGCCCATCTTCGCCAATGACAAGGCTTTCATGGCCAGAACTGGAAAAACACAAGGCATAAGATTGAGGATCAGACCGCCGACAAAAGCGAACAGCATCACACGGAGCCAACCAGCACCCGTTGGTACGGCGTCTGCGGAAGCTGGTGCGGGCGCCGCTGCGGCATCTTCTACCTTGGTTGGACCCACCGTCTGTTCAGCAGAAATTTGGATAGGGCTTTCCTGACCAGCCTCATCTTTCAACACGACCAGCCCCTTAAGCGGCGCATCCCGATGAGCAGTTTTCAGAAACTTCAGATGAAGAGAAAGCTCGTCTTTGCCAACGTTCAGCGGCTGCGGAGCAACCTGATCAATCAGGCCGCCTTCTTCCGGCAGAAACCAGGCTTCCGAAACTGCTGTAGAGGACAGTCCTCTGCCTTCAAGCGTCAGGATACCCTCTGCAGAAACATGCGCCTTGAAGGGAGACAGAATCGGCATTTTCGCGTCTGCGGCCTGAAACAGGCCAGCCTGAGCGCCTTCAGGAGCGGGACCGGAAGACGCAGGCAGTGTCAGCGAAAAATCACCGCTTTCAGGAATGCAGACTTCGGCACAAACAAGCCATTCTGCATGTGCATGAAGTGTGGTCCCGCCAGTCCCTTTTAAGGTCAGACTGGCTGGAAGCAGCACATCTCCGACATAGGCGTAGGACATGAGACCGCCTTCGCTCAGGCGAACTGGCATCGGCCAGTGGATGTCCGAAGTCTTGCCAGTTGCCCCGCCCTGCGCCGTTACATCCAGCGTCGGAGTGTCCCCGGCATCTCCGGGGTTAATCCAGTATGTGTGCCAGCCCGGTTTAAGTTGCAGCCTCAACCCAACACGCAATGACTGGTCCGGACCGATGGAATCACGGTCAGTAACCAGAGTTGTCGTATCATTGGCTGAGACGACAGCAGGGCTTTCCGCTGCAATAGACGCCCCATTGACACCAAGACCACATATCCCCGCTGCAAGCAGGGCCAACAGACTTAACACACGACGCAAGGTAGTCTCATTCCCTCAGGACAAAACAGGACAGCCTGCATAACACTCTATGTCTGAGAAAACAGTGCTTTTCCACAAACAGGACTAAATAAATCCTGTTTTATGGTTTTTGTCTCAGGGAATCAGTTTCTCCGCCCTCAGGCGCTCAAACAAATCGAAGAACGAGTCTGGCGTATATTGCCACCCGTCAAACCCTGCCAGACGGCTCTTGGACATGTCCGTCACACATTCGACAGGACGCCCCAGATCCGCGTCCGTATGCCAGGCAGACGCAAGGTGATCGATCCGACTTTCGGTCAGACCATATTTCTCAGCAATCTGCGCCCACAAGTCTCCATCTTGCGACAGGGTTTCCTCAAGATCTGTCGCGTGGCCGGGATAAGGCGCTGCTTCCAAACCGAACCATGCAGCAAGGCGGGGCCACAGCCATTTCCAGCGAAACACATCCCCGTTCACCACGTTGAAGGCTTCATTCCATCCGCTTTCAGATGTTGACGCCCAGAGAAGCTGCCTGGCCAACTGACGGGCATCAGTCAGGTCGGTAAGGCTATCCCACTGTACAGGCGAGCCAGGGAAAACGAAGGGACGTCCCGTTTCACGGCAGATCGTCGCGTAAACAGCCAAAGTGCTCCCCATATTCATCGCGTTCCCAACTGCATATCCGATGATGGTGTGGGGACGATGTACGCTCCAGGAAAAGCCATATTTTTCCGCGGCGGCAAACAGCACATCTTCCTGATCGTAATAGAAATTAGCCAAAGGCAGACGCGGCATGTCCTCCCGGAATGGCGTCTGGGGTGGCTCACCTGAAGCATAAGATTCAAATGGCCCAAGATAATGCTTCATACCCGTTGTAAGCGCAGCGTGCTCAAGCCTCTCTGGCGCGGGAAGTGCCTCAAACACATTGCGGACCATCGCGGAATTAACGCGACAGTTTTCTTCTTCCGTGGGCTGACGAAGCCAGGAACAGAAAAAGACGTGTGTGGGCGTCAGATCCTTCAGGGCCAGTTTAAGGTTGTTTAGATCCAACAGGTCTGCCGCAATCGGCAGAACACCGGCCATGTCATGCCGGGGCCGGCGTGCCAGACCATGAGCAGTCCAGCCTTCGGCAACGAGACGCGTCGCGAGCGTCTGGCCAACAATTCCAGTCGATCCGACAACAAGAGCAATACGGGACATCAGGGTCTCCTTTCCCGAAAATTGGTTCGCCCTTCATTTGAGCCCTTGGCGTGAACAGTTCCAGACGGCACCATATTGTGCCCTGGATACCAAAAGGTTCCCAAGAAATGACAACTTCCCTCCCGGCCCACTATCGCCGGGCTCCCTTTGACGAAGACTGCGCGCCACGCCGGGTTCTAAGACTTTTCAGCGGGAAATGGACGACCATGATCCTCCATACGCTCCACCTTCTAGGAGGCAGTTCACGCCCCGGTCGCCTTCAGCGGAGCATTCCTGGTCTTTCAAAAAAAATGATGACCCAGACACTAAGAGAGCTCGAAGAAAAGGGACTCGTCTGTCGTGAGATACACCAGATCATGCCACCCAATGTGGAATACAGCCTGACATCTCTCGGGAAGGTCTTCGTCGAGCCCATTGAACAGCTCTATTTGTGGGGGATCGACCATGCAGATGCACTGGAAGCGCTGGAGGCAAATGAAAGCGGGGCAGCGGCCTCAGTCCCTTCACTGGAAGCCGCAGAATAACGCATCACTTTTTGGACAGAGAACCTCATCCTGTGGCACTCCTGCTTGAAAACGGCCCTCCCGGCCAGAACAGACCTCACCTTGCGCGGACATGCTCCAGCTTCAAGGCATATCAAGGACATTTCAGACCGATGTGTTCCCCTTCACGGCCAGTCCAGTCACGAACACCCCGTCAAAAGAAACGCCATTCTTTCATGGCCTTTCTGGTTTTCCTGACGGCCCTGCTGGCAACACCCTTCAGCTGGGCGGAAACAACACCTGCAAAAGCCGCAGCAGCGACAGTCAGCCCCACGGCGGCTCCCCTGTCGGCTCAGGAAGCTCAGCAACTTCTGAATGTTCTGAATGACCCCAAACAGCGTGACAGCTTCACACACACGCTCTCCCTCATGGCGCGTGGTGTCAAACAGACAGACACGCCTGCGGCAAGCCCTGACTCCAAGGCCGCGACCATGCCGGACGTGTCGCCAGAGATTGATAACGGTCTGAAGAGCGTTCGTACGCAGTCTTTGGGATATGTTCACAACTTCCTGAACCTCTTCAGTGATCTGGGGCTGGTCGGCCACTGGTTCAGGTCACAGATGCTATCGGCAGAAACACGCGCGCCAATCCTGCATGCATTTGGAATTGCCGCGCTGGTTATCGCGTGTGGTCTGGGGCTTGAACGGACCATCGCGCTGATGCTTCGCAAACCGCTCCAGAACCTGACGCTCAAGGCGCAGGCGCGGGAAGTCCGGAACATTCAGGCGCTTCCTGAAACAGATCCGGCACCTCTTCCAGCAGATGCCGAAGCCAGCAGCAACTCCAGCCAGACCCGTGCAGAAGACCAGAGACGTCAGGTCGAGACGCTCCGTTTCCTGTCCCGTATTCCTTACGCCCTGGGTCACTTTTTGCTCAAAGCCCTGCCTGTTCTGGCATTCCTGCTTCTAGCAGGTCTGGCGGTACTGGTTCTGCCCCTGACTGAGCGAACGGTGAACGTTATTCTGACGCTCGCATACTCTTATGCCGGGGCACGCACACTCTACCTCTTGGTCGAGACGGGCCTCACTCCACGATCACCGACCATCCGGCTCCTGCCAGCGAGCACGCCGACGGCATTCATGGTGACACGGTGGTGGAACGTACTGGTTGCGGCTCCCGCCATTGTCATCTGCCTCTCTGAACTTGGCGCACAATTCAATCTGGCCCCCCGTGGGACGGATGCCATGATCAGAGCCGTCGTTCTTGTTGAACACGTGCTGATCGCCGCCTTCATCTGGCGCATCCGTCACATTGTCAGCAATGCGCTTCAGCCCAGCACGGTTGGCAAGAAAACAGGAATGTGGACGGTTATTGCCGCCATCACGCGCCTGTGGTGGGTGCCTGCCATGTTCCTGGATATTTCCCTCTGGATTGTCTGGGCAGCCCATCTGCAGGGCGGCTACGCCTGGATTCTCAAAACGACAGGCGTCACGATCGGTGTGCTCGTAGCTTCCCGTCTGGGTGCGGTTCTGGCCTATGGGCTTCAGGACCGGTTTTTCCGCGTCAATCCACAGCTTGTGGAGCGGTTTCCGGAACTTCAGAAACGCGCTGACCGATACTACCCTGTCGCACGCATGGTGCTGACGGGGGCCATTCTGTTCCTCACGCTGGTTGCCATCACAGAAGCATGGGGCCTGCCAACCTTCGGCTTCTTCATCAAGAATGCCCTGGGCCGTCGTCTGATGGATACCGCACTGACCATGCTGATTGCAGCGACTGTGGCTGCTGCAATCTGGGAAATGGTCAACATCATGCTGAACCGGCAGCTCTCGTCTTTCGAGACCTCAGGCCAGCGTTCCCGAGCAACCCGCCTGCGCACGGTCATGCCAATTATCCGCACCGTTCTTCTGGCCATCATCATTATCATCGTTGCCGTAACGACACTCTCGCAGATCGGCATCAACGTAACGCCACTTCTGACCGGTGCAGGCATCCTTGGCGCAGCTATCGCTTTCGGTTCCCAAAGTCTGGTGAAGGACTTCATCACGGGCTTCTTCATGCTCGTTGAAGACGCAATCCAGGTCGGTGACTGGGTGACGACAGGCGGCGTCTCGGGCACCGTGGAAAACCTGTCAATCCGGACTGTAAAGGTGCGCGACATTACGGGCGATCTGCACATCATCCCGTTCTCGTCCGTCTCCTCCATTGCCAACACGGCGCGCGGCTACAACCAGATCGTCATCAAGCAGCAGCTTGATCTGTCGGAAGACCTGCCACGCGTCTCTGCCATCATGGAAAAAGCCGTCAAGGAAATGCGTGCTGATCCGGTTTTCGGGCCGATGATCCTGTCCGACTACACAGATCTGGGCGTGGATCAGAGCGACAGCGGAGGCGCTACCCTGATTGGTAGCATCCGAACCACACCAATGATGAAGTGGAAGGTCAAACGCGAATTCAACCGTATCGTGACCAACCGCTTCGCGGAAGAAGGCGTCAAATTCTATACGCCGACGGCTTACACCACCACACCGCCAGGCAACACCATGCAGTTCAAGGTCGCCAACGACACAGGACCGCAGCCCGTTCAGCCCGCACCTGAGAAAGCCTGACTCCTACAGAAGGCGTTTTAAAAGTTCGGGAAAAGCGTGAAGCTGACCAGAGACAGGTAAAACATCACTGCCAGCAGAATATGGCACATGTAGAGCGGGGCAATCACATAGCCCCGCCGCCTTGCCCAACCCATGAGAAGACCAAAGGCAGCAACGGCCACGGCTAAAGCGACATTCAGCATAAGTCGGCTGTCACCATTCGCCAGTGCGACAATCATGAAAACCGCGCCTAGCAGGGCAAACCCGACATGGACTGGCAACAGAGCCTTCAATGGACGCTTGCTGCGAAGAACGCAAAGGCCGAGCCAGACGCCTGCAATAACCGTCAAAGTGAAGCACAACATCGAAGCAATCAACATCTTCGAGCCACCTTTTCTCTCATGTGTTTCTGCACATTATCGAATCTGGGAGCAAAATGCTTGCAAGTATTCGTGCGCACATAATGAGCCTCACGTCATAGCGACCTACAAAATGACCCTCAGTGCCCTTCCGAGCCATCCTTAGACAGGATCGTAATTGCTCCTAGATCGCCTGCCCAGGCTGACTCATACACGGGATCAAAGAAGACAGCGGCTCTCTCAAAGGACGCCGATACCCGTAATAAAAAAGCCCGGCATTTCTGCCGGGCTTTCAAGAATAGAGACATCAACGGACGTCTCCATCATCACTCATCTCAGATCAGCGCAGAATGCCAGTGTGACCCACACTGTAACGGCCTGGCTGCGGCCAGACGGTCAGGCCATGTGGCTCTGCTCCAACAGGGATCTTGCGGACAGCCCCCGTGTCCGTGTCGATGGCATAAACCACATCGTCAAAACGACCAGACAGCCAGAGCAGTTTGCCGTCAGCACTGACATTGCCCATATCCGGGCTGCCACCACCCGGAATCATCCAGGTCTTGATGACCTTGTCCGTCGCAAAATCGATGATGGACACTCCACCCGGACTGCCGCGCTTACCGTGAATGCGATGGGAGCCGCGGTTCGCCACATACATGACCTTGCCATCACGGCTCGGATACAGGCCATGCGTGCCGATACCCGTTGGGATGAAGTCGGTTTCCGTAAAAGAGTCACCATCCACGACGAACACACCGTCAGCCATCATGTCGGCAACATAGAACTTATGCCCGTCTGGAGCCGTCAGAATATCCTGCGGCATTCCACCCTTGGACAGCTTCAGCATACCGATCATCTTCAGGTTCACGGTATCGACCTTGGCAACATAACCGCCAAACTCGCAGGTGAAGATCGCGTACTTGCCGTCAATGGAGAAGTCAGCGTGATTGACGCCTTTGCATTCCGGCGTCTCGACTGAGCCCTTTAGCTCCATCGTGTGCGGGTCGCGGAAATCAAGACGCTTGTGAGCTTCAGCTACCGTGATCGCGTACTTGCCATCCGGGGTGAAGTACATGTTGTACGGATCATCTACTGCGATATTTGCGCCGGGCTTTGCGGTCGCAGGGTCGATCGGCGTCAGGGAGCCATCCGGACGTCCCTCACTGTTGTTGGTCACCCACAGCGTCCGCAGATCCCAGGATGGCACGACGTGCTGTGGGGAGCGCCCAACGGGGTAGGTATCCACAACTTGAAAAGACACTGGATCAATAACGGAGACGCTGTTTCCACGCAGGTTCGGGACATAAACCCGTGCCGGATCATGAGCGATCGCCGGGGAAATATGGGACGGCGTGGTCTCGCTATAAATATTGTGCGGATCAATCACGGCTGGCATGCCCGGAATGGTCTGCACCGCATCTGAAGCAGCCGGGGCGGCCACGGGAACAGATGAAACAGCAGGCGCTGGCGCCGAGAAAGGCACCATAGCTGGCGGAGCTGCTGGAGCCGCCGGGGCCGGAGGCACAGGAATCGGTGCACTTGCGTCCGCAGGAGCCGTGGTCTGGGCCTGCGCCGCAGAGGCTCCCAGCAGCGTCAGCGCCGCCAGAAGGGGGGTCTTGAAATTCATGGATGGCTCCTGTTGAAGGACTGAAGTGCCGTTACAGCGGTGCGTATCTGCATCTCTGTGCCGATACGTCCCAGTCCGGGCGTAGCCTGGCGCGGATCCCCGCCATAAACGCCATCGGTGACACTGGGTTTTGGAGCGGTGCGAAGCGCTTCCTGACGGACCAGGGACGGATCCACGGCCAGCATCAGGGACGTATCGCTCAGCTCCGCATGCATACCCACTTCTGCTGCATGACCCTGCGCTTTCAGGGCATCAGCATACTGATGGGGAATAACTTCATAATAATCGCGCAGGTCCAGAACTGCTGCCTGGCCCTTCCATCGCGTATTCAGCTCCTGGGCCACATGCGCCATGGACGCCTGATAGCCTCCATGATCTCCGAGAAAAACGATTTTCCGGAAACCCTGCACACGAAAGCTTTCAGCGGCACCTATCAGCATTCCCTCAAACACGGCAGGCGGTACGGAAATCGTTCCCGGAAAACGCATGTGAGAGGTTCGCGGGGAGGTTGAACCTTCCGGCACATAGGCAATGACGGGGGCCACAAACGTCTGCCCGGCCTGTCTGGCAATTTCGTCCGCCAGAACCTGCGCCCGCACATTATGCTTGCCGACAGCCATGTACGGCCCGCTTTGCTCCGTACCACCGACAGGAATGATAATAGTATCCGTACCGCCATGAACGGAGCGGTCGATTTCCGTCCAGGTGTGGCAGGCGAATTCAACTTGTGCCGCTGTTCCCGAGCAATGCATCACGGCCTGCCCGAATGCCAGCGGAGCCATACCAATCCCCAGGCCAAGCATCGCACAGGCGGAGCGCAATAGACGGGGATAAATCGGCATAAGACAGGCATCTCTGAAAATGGTCGTCTTTCCCTACTCCATCCGGGGGTATGTTTTCCAGAGCACGCCATCTTTTCGCTCTCGGAAGATACAGTATAGAGAGCGGTATGCCTTTTCCTGTTTCTTATGACCCCGATGCGGTCGATAGTGCCGCCCATCTGATTCAAGTCGCGCTGACGCCGGTTTTCATGCTTTCGGGCATTGGAACACTCATCAACGTCTTCAACACACGCCTTGCTCGCGTGGCAGATCACCTCGAAGACGTACGAAAAAAACTGGCCGCTCCGCCTTCTGATACCGATACGCCAGACCCTTTCTATACACCGGCACGACTGGCCGCTCATGAGCTCAGACTCCATCGGCGAATCTTCGTTCTGGACGCAGCCATCATGCTCAACGCCATCGGCGGGGCCTCGACCTGCGGCGCGGCAATGGCTCTTTTTGTCGGCTCGCTGCGCGATGCAAGCACATCCACATGGCTGCTAGCCTTTTTCGGCATAGCTCTGGCCTGCACCGTTGGCGCTCTTTTCTTCTTTCTGGCGGACACACTTCTCAGTTGGCACGGGCTACGACGCGACGGGCTTTCTCTTTCGTCCCCCAAGAAAAATTGAGGCCTCGCGCAATTTTATTGCGCGAATGTGCTCGTTCCCAAATTTTGATACCCTAAATTGCCAGGGAAGCGACAATAGAACATCCCTGAACTGAAACGTGAAATAATCTCTGTTTCAGGTCAGGGATGTGCATTTCATGAATTGCAGCAAAGTTCTGGCAGGGATTTATGCATTAAACGCAGGTCTGATCCCGCATCTTCATTTGTTGCTTTGAAAGTGGTTTCTGGAGTTTCTCCCGTCCCACGCCATCAACGGCAAGTAAAACGGAGAAAACTTCCATGACGTCCATGACCCTGATCCACCTGATCGGCCTGCCAACCAATCTTCTCGCCCAGTTCTCAATGGTCGCATTCGTGCCTGTTATCGGCGCTCTGATGATCGCTACTGTTGCAGCTGACCGCGTTTCTTCCAAAGGCTGAATTTTAGCCTTTGGTTACGCCTTGGCTGTTCGCAGGCAGGGTTTCAGTGACGAACGGACAAGTAGGAATTCGGATCCAGACGACGACGCCACAAGTCGCTGATCCAACAGCCCATGATTCCGATCATCATGCCCACTGATGTGGACCCGATCCAGTGTGACGGTAGCAGCGCCATTAAAACGCCTGCACCTCCTGCGATGGTCCAGTTCAGTGTACCAATCAGGGCAGATGCTGCTCCTGCCTGATGCCCGTGATGCGTCAGGGCCAGAACACCAGCGTTTGGCCCGACAAATCCGAGCGACGACGTCGTACAGAAAATCAGGATGCAGAGTATCCAGGGATTTTGTGGCCCAACCAGCCCCAGCGAACAAACCAGCACACCAAGCAGTGTGAAGGTTAGAACAGCCAGCATTCCGTATTCCATGACTCTGGTAAACAGAAAGCGCTGCGCCATCCGTGCGTTGATCTGTGACCCCAAGACAAAGCCTACAGCGTTCAACCCAAAGAATATGGCGAACAAGCGCGGCGAGAAATGCAGAATGCCCTCAAAAAGAGCTGGTGCATTGGAAAGATAGGCAAACATCGTAAAGGTGCCGAAGCTTGCGACCATGGCAGCAGAGCAGAACAGTGGCTCTGTAATCAGGCCCCAATACCGGGCGACCACGCCTGTAAAAGGGAGCGCAAACCGCTTCTCTGGCGGAAACGTGTCTGGCAGCAGGAACCACGTTCCAATGAACAGCAACACTCCAAATCCTGCCCCAACCCAGAAGATTAGTCTCCACTCCCCCAGATCCAGCAGAAAACTGCCGATGGAAGGTGCCAGAAGCGGTCCGAGACCAAAGATGAGCATCAACTGGGACATCAGCTTCACGCCAGCCGGTCCTGTGGCAACGTCCCGCACCATAGCTCGTGGCGCTACGGACGTTGTCGCCCCTCCCATCGCAGCGATGAAACGTAGGATGCAGAATAGGTGAAAATTCGTGACCACGGCCAGTAAGGCAGAGGCAATCACGTACACCACCAGCCCCAGCAGGAGCGGCAATTTACGGCCATAGCGGTCACAGAGTGGGCCGAGTGTAAACTGCCCAATTGCGAGCCCGGCGAGCCAGGCTGTCAGCGTCAACTGGGCTGAACCCGCCCCCTGCCCCAGATCATGTTCCAGCATGGGAAATGCTGGCAGATACATATCTGTCGAAACCGGTCCGAGAATGAAGATAAGGCCGATCAAAATCCGAACGACCGGCGAAAGGGTCGTTACAGGGGCATCAGAGGCGGAGGAAGTGGACAAAAGTACACCACGTCATGGCAGGGCGATAAACAGGAAAACGGGCTCCTCATTAAAGAGAAGCCCGCTTTGGTACTCAACGCCTTTTTATGCGCTCTGACCATCCCCGAAAAAGCAGAAATGATCAGGAAAACAGGGACGACCGGAAGATTATTTCCCCCAGCCTGCCAGTACGCTGTCCTTCACGCTTTTGGGGAGGCCGACATAGTCAAGGCGGGCATTGTCCGCATCACCATTCTGAAATCCCCAGGCGAAGAAGTCACGAACAGCCTTGGCGACTTTCGCATCCTTCGGGTTTGTCGGAACCAGAACGAACGTTGCCGTCACAATCGGCCAAGCCCCTGCGCCCGCCGTATCGAGCAGGTTAACCGCGTAATGGTCAGCATGGGTCCAGTCAGCCGCATTCGCAGCTTCAGCAAAACTCTGGAGCGTTGGAGAAATAAATGCGCCGGCATGGTTCTTCATCTGGGCAATATTCAGATGATTCTGTGCAGCATAGGAATACTCGACATAGCCGATGCCACCTTCCGTCTGCTTGACCATCGCTGCCACACCGTCATTGCCGCGGGCGCCAGAACCGCCCGGCCATGCGATTGACGTGCCAGCGCCCAGCTTCTGCTTCCATTCAGGGGAGACCTGAGACAGATAGGATGTGAAGACAAAGCTTGTGCCCGAACCATCAGCACGATGAACCGGAGCGACATCTGTTTCCGGCAGTTTCAAACCCGGATTCAGAGCCTTGATGCGATCATCATCCCACTCCGTGATGTCGCCATCGTACAGAGCGGCAAGCGTCGGACCATCCAGATGCAGGCTGCCAGCCTCGATTCCCGGAACATTGGCAACGACGACAATGCCGCTCATCACGGTCGGGAACTGATACAGGTGTTCAGCAGCCAGGCGGTCAGCAGCCATCGGCTTGTCAGAAGCGCCGAAATCGACGGTGCGGGCAATAACCTGATCCTGGCCAGCGCTGGAGCCGACGCTCTGATAATTTACGTTCACCCCGATCTGAGTTTTAGCAGCGGCCCCCCACGCCCCGTAGATGGGGGCTGCGAAGCTGGAGCCTGCACCCGTAATCTCCTCAGCACGGGCAGAAGACAGCGAGACAGAACCAAGGGCCGTCATTGCGACAAAACCGAAAAGCGCGAGCTTGTTCTTAATCATGATGATCCCTAACCGGGCATTGGTAAACGGAGTTATGTACTAGCCCCACCCTTCCAAGGGAAACAGAGGGTGGCACATGATAGTTTCATGACAGGCTCAGAGTGCCTGATGCGTAAATAACACACCCATGGTCCATTCCCCTTAAAGCATTCAACAATGGGAAAATGCAGCCCGTTTCTAAAAGACACACATTTTCAAAGACATGACAGGGTTTGTCATAAATGAGTCTTTTTACCGTCATGAAACCTTCCCACTCTTCAAAAAACGAAATCAGATACCTCCGCTGTGGATCACCTGCCATTCATGCAAGGATGCACCACGGCAATGACTTTTTCTGTTCGAAGAACAACAGCCCTTCTGGCGACTTCGACCCTGATGTCTTTTGGAACGTTCGTTGGTCATGCCCATGCGGCTGACCAGATGGAAATCATGGAACGCCAGATTCACGCGATGCAGGCGCAGTTGAATGCCCTGAAGAAAGAGCATAACGACGAGATCAAGCGAGCCAGAGCCGTCCTTGCCCGTCGGCGTGAAGAAGCGGAAAATAACCCTTACAGTCAACGTAGCCGCTATATTGGCTCCCCACCACAATCCACTACCCCCCTAATCACTGTTCGCCAAGGGACTGGTAGTCCGGACAGTGGCCGTGCGGCTTCGGACCGTGCAGATGTCAGTTCATGGGCCGACTTCCAGCGCGCGACGTCTCAGGACGAGGAAGTCACGGTTGGTGGCGTGAAAATTGGCTTTCCCAAAGGCCGTCCAACCATTCAGTCTTCCGATGGCGCGTATGCTTTCTCCATTGGACTGGCCTTCCATGAAGACTTTGGCGGATTCTTCAATGCAGGCCCACGGGCAGGCGAAAGCCGTGGTGCTTTCAACAGCTTTACCTCCAATCTGCGACGCCTGCGTATCCCGTTCATGTTCCGCTACAAGAACTGGGTTGCAGCCGTTACGCCTGATTTTGGGGCGAACCATAATGATGGTTATGTCGGCCTGTACGAGGGCAACCTGAACTACACTGGTTTTCGCAATACAATCCTGACTGCGGGTTACTTCCAGCCTCGCGTGACGGAGGAAGATTCCGAAAGCTCGAATGACTTCTTCACACTTGAACGTCCGAGCATCACTGACATGGTCCGCAACATCGCTGCTGGCGATGCCCGTTTCAGTGTTGGTGGGCTGCATTATGAAAAGCGTTGGTGGGTTGCCGGATACTTTACGGGCCAGGAATGGGGACACCGCAACGCCTCTGACAACGGCAGTACCTATTATGGCGGCGGCAACGCCAATACCGTTGATAGTCAGACAGGCGCCACACTCCGTGTCGCTGGCCGACCTGTGGTCACAAAGGACGTGGACGTCCATGTTGGAGCGTCTGCCATTTCAGCCTTCAAGGTTGCCTGCAACACAGGAGCAGATGCCAACCATTGCACACGGTCAACATCCTTCGGCCAGCGTCCTGAATTCGACATTGGAGAGGCTAATCTCGCGGCAACAGGAGGAATCACAAATGCTGCCCAGGTCTGGGCTGCTGGCCCTGAACTGGGCATCCGCTGGAAACGTCTGATCGTCAAAGGGGAGTACTATCACGTTGGCGTCGAGCGTTCTGGCCCCGGTCTGAAGTCCGCGGGGTTCCAAGGCTGGTACGGGTCAGCAGCCTATACAATCTTCGGTGACCCTCGCATGTACAACATCAAGGAAGGCGCTTTTGGTGGTCCCGGCGTAAAGGCCAACGAAGAATTCAATCCGGCGCTCGGCCAATGGGGGGCTCTTGAAGTCGTCGGCCACTACAGTGTCATTGACCTCAATAGTGGCCTGAATGATGCAAACGCCAAGAATGTCATTCGCGGTGGTCAACAAACAGTCTGGACCGGCGGCCTGAACTGGTATCCCAATCGCCATTTCCGCCTCATGCTGGACTACAGCCACTTCATCGTGTCTCGCAGCATGCAGGCGACCAACCTGTATGGCCGCAGTGGCAACTCGATTGCAGCCCGAATTCAGGCTGGTTTCTAACACTTCACCATTTTTCAGGCGGGGCGGGTCATGGACCATGCCCCCGCCTTTTCCATTGATCGAGCATCAGACAAGAAACAGTGGCGTCTACCGTAGCCCTCTATTTGTCGCACAATGATACGCACCTCATTGTGATTTCTGTCTAAACAGAAAATCCTCGCCTGCAGTATGCCTGCGATCTTGGCCCCGACAGATGAGCTGCCCTTCCAGGACGCCCTTTCGCTTATGATTGTCTCTTTGACCCGCCTGAGTTTTCTAGCAACAGCAACGTTTTTACTGTCTCTTGCTTCCACTTTCCCCGTTTTCGCTGCCGACAGACTGGAAATCATGGAGCGCCAGATCAGGGCAATGCAGGCGGAGGTCCAGAAACTCCGGAAAGAGCGAAACGAAGAACTCAGACAGGCTCGGGCCGTTCTGGCACACCAGCGCGAAGAAACAGAAGCAAATCCCTACAGGCAGCGCGCAAGCTTTCTCCCGCCGCCTCCGCTTCTTCAGGTCATGCCTGCCATTGCTCCACTGACAATCCATCGGCCAGGCGTCCATCCGCAAGACACGCCGCCATCAGACCGAGGCATCGTGACCTCCTGGCAGGATTTCCAGGCCGCTACCGCTCAGGATGAGGAAGTCAGCGTCGGAGGAATCAAGATTGGCTTCCCGAACGGGCGTCCGACATTCAAGACAGCCGATGGCGCCTATTCTTTGTCTATTGGTTTAGCGTTTCAGGAAGATTTTGGCGGCTTCCCAAGCATTTCGCACAGAAATGACGAAGAGCGAGGCAATTTCAACAGCTTTACATCCAACAGTAGACGCCTCCGGATTCCGTTTACCTTCCGCTACAAGGACTGGGTTGCAAACGTCACACCCGACTTCGGGCATGGCAACCATGATGGTCAGGTTGGCCTTTACGAAGCCAACATCAACTATGCCGGGCTGCATAACACCGTACTGACCGTTGGATATTTTCAACCCCGTGTGACGGAAGAAGATGCAGAGAGCTCGAACGACTTCATGTTTGTTGAGCGCCCTGCAATTATTGATCTTGTCCGCACGATTGCCGCCAACGATGCCAGATTCAGCGTGGGAGGTATGCACTATGCCGATCGCTGGTGGATTGGAGGGTACTTCACCGGGCAGGAATGGGGCAATCGCAACGAGCGCGGCTATTATGCCAGTGTCGGGGACGAGATCACGGATAGTCAGACAGGTGGAACCTTCCGTGTCGCAGGCCGCCCAGTTGTAACCAAAGACGTGGACATGCATGTCGGCATCTCCTCCATCGCATCTTTCAAGGTTGCCAAGAGCACGACAGGCCGCAGTTATACGTTTGCCCAACGCCCGGAAATCAATCTGGGCGAATCCATCCTTATGACGACGGACGCCATCAATAATGTTGCTCAACTCTGGTCAGCAGGGCCGGAGCTCGCGCTGCGCTGGAAACGACTTCTGATAAAGGCTGAGTATTATCGCATCGGTGTTGAACGCACAGAGGGTTTACCCTCACTCGGATTCCAGGGGTGGTATGGTGCTGTTGGATACACGCTTTTTGGAAACCCACGGCGTTACAGCATCCAGGAAGGAGGTTTCCTTGCCCCCGGCGTCTCTCCGGATCAGGAATTTGATCCCCTGCATGATCGTTGGGGAGCTCTGGAAATTGCAGCCCGTTATAGCGTCGCTGATCTCAACAGCCGCATAGGAGATGCAGATGGCGTCCGTGGCGGACAGCAGACTGTCTGGGCAACGGGCCTAAGCTGGTATCCCAACCGCTATTTTAAATTCATGCTGGACTATAACCACTTCATCGTCAGTCGTTCTTCCGCCACCGTTAACCTCTATGGTCGCAACGGCGATGCGGTCGTCGGGCGCATTCAGTCAACATTCTGAACAGCATTCACCTGAAACCCAATGAAATGTTCTGGAAAATTATTTTTTCCAGACGAACTCTCCCACTCTAGAGATCTTCCAGTTATTATAGAATTTTATATTCGGTATTTGGAAAGACTTTCTCTTGTTGAAATGGCTTCTTGGAGCGTTCCTCGGCTTTCTTGTCGTTTGCAGTGCGATCATCGGAGGCGGCTGGCTCTGGATCGACCAGAAAGATTTCTCGGCACTTGCAACACAGAAGCTCGAAAAAGCCACGGGTCGAACGGTCAAAATCGGCTCATTACGCCTCAGCCTTGGCCAGTGGATCACGGTAGACGCCAAGGACCTGCATCTGGCCAATATTCCCGGCGGCAGTCGACCAGATATGGTGAGTGTAGGTGCCCTGCATGCCCGAATACGACTAACCTCGCTTCTGCATGGGCCCCTTGAAACACGCGATGTCACGATTGACCATTTCTCAGGCCTCTTTGAAAGAACTCCAGACCGAACACCTAACTGGCGCTTCAAGCCCCATAAAACATCCGATACCGCAGATACCCAACCGCCATCTTCGGACAAGCCTGACCTGAACTGGTTCCCAGGACTTCGCAATGCCACAATCAACGAGAGCGATGTTACTTATCGCTCTGAAAAGGGCGCCTCTTACCCAGTCACCATGCAGCATGTGACTTTGCAGTCCGAAAATGATGCGTCTCCCCTGAGCATGGCTTTTCAGGGCGCATACAACGGCACACCCGTCACGCTCGATGCCACCATGCAGCCCCTCAAGGTCCTACGTCGCGCCCCAGAGCCATACGGGGCAAAAGCCCATGTTACGTCCGGGGATCTTGCTATCGATTTTGATGGCACCCTCACGGATGCTCTGAACTTTGAGGGCGTGAAAGGCAATATTACCCTTTCCACGCCGACCTCTGCGCCAATTTTTGCGCTGGCAGGGCTATCAGACACCCATCCCGTTATTCCCCTGACTCTTAATGGCACCTTTAGTCATGCCGGAGATAACTGGCATCTCACCAATGCCACGGGAAACTTCCAAAGCACCAAAATCAAAAGTGGGACCTTTGATCTGAACGAAGGTGGCAAAGGAAAGCCCGATATCATTTCAACAGACCTGAATCTGGGCCGGGTAGATCTTAATGATCTCAATAAAGCACTCTCATCCGGAAAATCCTCTGGGCCAACCGATATCCCCCTGATTGCCCCCGCAAAACCTGACCCGGTTCTGCACGTCAAACTCACTGCTGATGAGATCCTTTACAACGCTCTGACGTTTGCCAAGTTGAAGCTGGACGCGTCTCAGACACCTGGTCGCATTGATGTCAGTACTCTCGCGCTAGGCTATCTGGGAGCGGGACTTCAGGCCAACGGGCACATGGAAGATCAAGGCGGCCGCTCCCATGTTACGGCAAACATTGCTCTTTCCCATGGCGACATTGACCGCCTTCGCCGTACTGCGGGTCTAGCCCCAGTTCCGGTAAAAGGCAGCCTGTCGATCCGCATCATTGCTTCGGCGAATAATGTCCGCACCCTGAACGAGGCCACACGGAAAGCTGATCTGGTCGCAGCGGTCAGTATGGAAAAAGGAGAAATTGCCCGAGAGATCGTGGAAGCCGCGTCCATGGATCTTCGGCTCCTGTTCCGTCATGCAAAAGGGACCACACCGATCACCTGTATGCTGGGTGTTCTGGAGATGCATCAGGGGATCGGAAAAGTTGTTCCTCTCCGCCTAAAGACCAGCGCCGGTGTTCTGGCCGCGAAGGCAGATTTTGATTTAAACCGCCGATGGTTGGACCTTGTGTTTGCGAGCCGGCCGTTCTCCACGAGTTTCTTTGCACTCGATATCCCCGTACGTGTCAGTGGGCGGTTTGACAGTCCCGATCTGAGCATTGCGAAGTGGTCGAAGAAAGGGCGTGATCTTTTGGCTGACTCCAACGAACTGACTGTTCTGCCTGCTGCCCTCCGATCCTTTGCATCTTCCAATGCCTGCGCCCGCCCCACGCAATGACACATCATCCTAGTTCGTGGAGCGGCCTCAATTTGCTCCGTCAATGTACGCAGGTTATGCAGACCGCATAGCGCCTGGAGAGTTTCTGTTATGCGTATAGCAATGATCGGTGGTGGTTACGTCGGGCTGGTCTCCGGTGCATGCTTTGCCGAATTCGGTTCAGACGTAGCCGTTGTCGAGCGGGACCCCAAGAAACTGGCGGCCCTGCGTGAGGGCCGTATTCCCATTTATGAGCCCGGTTTGGACGCTATTGTCGCCAAGAATACCGAGACCGGCCGCCTTACATTTGGGGATGATCTGTCGACTGCTATCAATGGGGCAGACGCCGTCTTTATCGCCGTTGGCACCCCGACCCGGCGCGGCGACGGCCACGCAGACCTGACCTACGTCTATGCAGCAACGGAAGAAATCGCCCGCTCTGCCAAAGAGGGCCTGCTCGTCGTCACGAAATCTACGGTTCCGGTTGGAACAGGCCGTGAAGTTGCACGAATTCTAAGGGAAACACGCCCTGAGCTCACGTTTGACGTTGCATCAAATCCCGAATTCCTCCGAGAAGGTAACGCTATCGGAGATTTCATGCGCCCGGATCGCGTGATCATCGGGATTGATACATCCGGTTCCGACGAAGGCGAACGTGCGACAAGGATCATGCGTGAAGTCTATCGCCCCCTGCATCTGATTGAAGCGCCTATCGTCATTACAGACCTCGAAACGGCGGAACTCACCAAATACGCCGCAAATGCCTTTCTCGCCATGAAAGTCACCTTCATCAACGAGATGGCTGATCTTTGCGAAAAAGTGGGAGGCAATGTCCATGATGTTGCGCGTGGCATGGGTCTGGATCAACGCATTGGCGGGCGTTTTCTGCACCCGGGCCCGGGTTATGGGGGGTCCTGCTTCCCGAAGGATACACGCGCTCTAACAGCCATCGCAAATGATGCAGGAGCCCCATCCCGTTTGGTCGAAGCCACCGTCGCCGTAAACGAAGACCGCAAAAGTCGCATGGCTGAACGCATCATTGCTCAGGCTGGCGGTACTGTCCAAGGCAAGACGGTGGGAGTTCTGGGTCTAACCTTCAAGCCAGATACCGACGATATGCGCGAGGCAGCTTCTTTGCCTATCCTTACCCATCTGCATGAAGCAGGAGCCCGGATTCAGGTCTTCGATCCTGAGGGAATGGAAGCTGCACGCTCGCTCCTGCCTGACGGGGTTGTCTATTGCGGAGACGCGCTGGAAGCAGCGACCAACGCTGACATTCTGGTCGTTCTCACGGAATGGAACGTATTCCGCGCCATTGATCCGGAACGCCTGAGCAAAGCCATGCGCGGAAAAGCCATTGCGGATCTGAGAAACATCTGGGACCCCGCAAGCATGCGGGCCGCCGGCTTTGATTACAGTTCAATCGGCCGACTCTGAACGTGCACAAAAAAAACCGACCTCTTTGAGGGGCCGGTTTTTCGCGTCAAAAGTAATACATTCAGCCTTCAGGACTTGTGAACAGGAGCAAAAGTTCCATTCCGAAGGCTCTTTTCAAGCTGTTCCAAGGACTGGCCTTTGGTCTCCGGCACATAACGCAGCACGAACAGAAAGGCGCCTGCATTGACGAGGGCGAAAAGCCAGAACGTCATGTGCGCGCCCAAACCCTCAACAAGAGACAGAGTTGTCAGAGAGATCAGCAGATCTGCCCCCCAATGGCTGCCCGCAACAAGGCTCATGCCCTTGCCACGGCAGGACAGCGGATAAACCTCAGCGCCAACCAGCCAGACTGCAACTGACAAGCTACCCGTGTTGCAGATCGTGTAACCCATGATCGCCAGAACCGTGATCCATGCGCCAACACCGCCTTTCATGTGCAGCGCAAACATTGCTCCGAGCACAATCAGGGAAATAACTGCACCGGGCAGCAGGCGTAGAATCAGCGTCCGGCGGCCCCAGTTATCAACGGCCCAGCCACCGAAGATCGTAGCGCAGACCATCGCCAGACCAACAGCAACTGACGTCAAAAGCGCAGATTCCTGACCAAACCCGGCATCTGCAAAAATGGTTGGGGCATAGTACAGAACCGCGTTGATGCCTGTTAACTGACACAGCAGAGCGATACCAACAGAAGCAATAAGAGCCGGACGAACCCAGGGCTTGGCGAGTTCAGACCAGGGAGCCTGCTCGTCATGGTTGTCTATGATGGCCTGAAGTTCATTCTGGGCCACTTCTTCTGAAGGCCGTACGCGACGCAGAACAGCCAGAGCTTCATCCGTCCGCCCTTTAAGCGCTAACCACCGTGGGCTGTTTGGCAGAAATCCCATCCCGACAAAAAGGATCAGTGCAGGCAGCATGCCGATGCCGAACATGATCCGCCAGCTGCTGTCTCGCAGGAAATAGCCAGTCAGGAAGGAAATCGTAACGCCCGATACAATCGCAAGCTGGAAACCAACAACCAGTCGTCCGCGACGGTTCGGCGGCGAAATTTCTGCAATGTAGATCGGGACAATCTGGGACGCCGCGCCGATCGCAAGACCTAGAATCAGACGTGAGACGATAAGTACTGTGACCCCTTGGGCCGCCGATGCCAATGCTGTTCCAACCAGAAACAAAGCGGCAGCAAGCATCACAGTCCGACGACGACCAAACCGGTCAGAAATGCCCCCGGCACCAAGACAGCCAATCAACGCGCCGAGAATGATGGCAGATGTCACAATCTCGGACCCGATTGTGTCGAGATGAAACTGCTCACGTATCTGCAAAAGCGCCGAGGATATGATCCCCGTATCATATCCGAAAAGCAGACCACCCGTTGCAGAGATGGTTGCAATGAAATTGGTCAGCGCTTCTCCGCTGAGCCGTCGTGAAACATCAAGGGACTGCGTCATAGGGTCTTCTTCCGTCCGTGAGCAGGGTCATTCGGGAGGGGGGGTCTTTAACGTTACAGCACCTAACGGAACATCGTAAAAGTGAGTATTTTCATATTTCGATGATATTAATGTTATTTCTGGCTTAGATGTGACATTCAATGATGTGCATTTGTCACATCTCGCCTCATCGGGGGTGGATGCACTCTTGCTTCCACACTCCTTGACGACGGTGTCTGTTTCTTGAAAAGCAGGTCAAGGCTGCCGCATTTGTAGTCGGGCACAACTGAATGATCATGATCAAGCACTTGAGCATAAGCCCTCTGTTGCTTTCGGCATGCTACCCCGGTTCAGGTATGAGACCACGATCACCATCGAGAGAGGACAGGCTTACACCGGCCACCTCCCGGAATATTGAAAAAAGTTTTTGCTGGGTAAATTGCGCGAGCAAGGAAATTCCTGCTTTTTCGATTTATACGATAGACAGGAAATCCGTAGATCTCTTGTGACTAAGAATAGTCACAATATCATGCAATGAATTTTCAAGATTAGAAATATTAGAGATACTCCCAAGAGAAATTCTAGCTCTTTGGGGCGCATCACCATCCACGGCAAAAACATTACTCGGGACCAGTGCAATACCACGATGGCGCGCATATGATACAAAATCCACGCTACTCCACCACGCAGGCAACTTTAGCCACACATGGGGGCCATTCGGGTCCATCCCATGACCGTCTCCCAAAATTTTTCGAGCAATAGACTGTCTGAGGCGTAACTCCTGCTTAATCGATACTAATATTTCTTTCGACTGCCCTGTCTGCATCCATCGCAATGTCAGTGCACTCAATAGTCCCGCATTTGTCAGAGCAAATGCGCGGACTGCTCTAGAAAAACGTCTGGTCATTTCAGCGTTTGGCAGTGCAACATAAGCTGTTCTCAAGCCTGGGCTCAGTACCTTTGCCAACGTCGACACATAGATCACTCGGCCATGATCAAGCGCAGCCAGTGCAGGAATGGGATTATCATACAACAAGCTGTAGGGATCATCTTCTACGACATACAAACGGTTGTCATGAGCGATCCTTAAGACCTGCTTACGGCGTTCCAATGACATCGTCACCGTCGTCGGATTTTGAATAGCAGGAATACAATATATGGCTTTTGGTCGATATTGTTGGCAGGCCGTTTCCAGCTGCTCAGGTAGAAACCCGTTTTCATCACCATCTACCCCGACCAGAATAAGCCCGAGTTGATCTGCGACAGTGCGTATTCCAGAATAGGTAATACGGTCAGTTAATATTATATCTCCCGGACCTGCCAAAATACTCATGGCTGCCGCCAAAGCCGTCTGTGCACCAGGGACAACCAACACATCATCTGGGCGCCTTGATCCCATAACGGGTTCAATCCATTTTACCGCTTGTTGGCGCTCTTCCAATGTTCCCCCTGTGACGCGGTAGGACATAAGGTTGGCGATATCCTGCTTTTTCAAAAGTGCAGCAAGATCACGCTGCATAATGCGCTGAAGTGGCGGATTTTGCGGTATTGGCGGCAGATTCATCGTCATATCAACAATTGCCGCCTTGGGAGAGCGCCAGTGACTGACTTCAGCTCCCATCCTTACAAAGGTTCCTCGCCCCACCGTTGCATTAATGAGCCCACGGCGATGCGCCTCTCTGAATGCTCGCGTCACAGTTGTAAGATTTGTCCCGAGCGCAGCAGCTATATCTCGCTGGGTAGGAAGTCTTTCAGAACCATGAATGATACCCTCCCGAATTGACGATGCCAGAGCTTCTACTATTGCAAGGTACATAGGCCCATTATATTGGGCCGTATATTCACTCCACCTATCCAATATTTTTTTATTCTGCATTTGCGGAATTCTTAATTATTTTCTGGAAAAATTCATAAGAAACCCGAAAAATCGATCGAGCGCTGGCCCGATAAAATACCCAACAAATATGGATGCAAATGCCATAGGCCATGCAAGATATTCATATGGCGAGAACCAAGCTTGTCCCTGAACAATCGTTATGACGGTTATCGCCAATAAAACGAAACCCCATAGAGAGGATGACATGAAAGGAGAGAGATACTTTCCGTAAACTCCGTTTTCTCTTTCAGAAATCGCTTTTGAAATACCAATATGATACAAAAATATCATGGATGAAACAAAGCAACCGAACAAAGCCATCCAGCTTGTGTGGAAATGATTTTTGTCATCTATGTATGTGTAATAAAGTGCCAGAGCTACATACGCATGAGCAAGAAACAAACCTAAAACCATACCAAAAAGTCTATGCTTCAGGATAGTTTCAGCTTCGACGTTTTTATTATTGTAAATTTCATTCTTATTAAAATTTTCAATCATAATTCTGTTCCTTGTCCTGTTAGAACGTTCCAAGGCGTCGAAGTCAGTACACTTTCTGTCGATTGGCCTCCATTCTTTGAGGCACATTGTTCGCCTTTTACCGCCGGTATGCAAATTACAGGGGGTGAATGAAATGCCAGAAAATAGATACAATCAAAGACAATAGCAGGAAAATACGACCTATAAATACGTACAATTTTTTCAAAAATAATGTTTGGAAGAAAGTCCCCTTATAACCAATTGTTTTTAATGTGCTTTTTTGTGGAGAGAATTTAATGTGAAAACATTATCTGCACTTCGCCACTTTAAAATTTTGATGACGACAATAACGAGGTTTGAAAATAAACACGCAAACAAGATGATACGGATGTGGTGGTTAGCAAAAAGAAGACCGTCGCGTTTCACAGCCTCCTCGCGGAACTCCCAACTTGCATTACAGTCTCGCTTTTTTCAAAGAACTATAAAAACAGCGGAGATCATAACCGACTGGTCCCATATCATTGCGGCCATCTTCTAGCCTGTGATGTCTCCATGACTGCGCCACACTAGAAACAAGCCGCAGCCATAAATGACACTTCATGATAATGATTGAAATATCATAACCACCCGTTACTGTAGCGATCCAAGCGCTTTATCGTTCTGTCCACCCTCAAGAACACGCGTCAGTTCATCCACGAGGCAGATACGCTCCTCACGAAATTCATAAAAAGCGATAACCTTAATCAGACTACACTCACCAGAGTGGCGTATAGCACGCGCCAAATGGACAGTAGCTGCCCTATCACCCTCACAGACGACATGCTTAATACTGATTTCCAGCCTACAAAGGCCGCTTCTTAGAGCATTCGCATGCCTTAGGAAGGCGTCCAGCGTCATCTCATTTCCATCAACACGCTGTCGATAATCTGGTGTCATAAAATCAGAGAGCGCGCTGATCTCTGAGTTAAAATCCGTAAACGTAGAGAACATTTGGCGGATCGTCCGCTCGTGATGTCTCAATGACATGAAAACTTCCTTTGGTCTTGTGGCATCCAACACAGAGACTTTAACGTAGGAAAATGTGGCGCACTCTCGGGAATGCGCCATAATACAACTGTTATACGCCAAAATTTCCTAGTCGGGCCTACATATGCACTCCGCCAATATCGCTTGTCCTTGGCTAACAACCAGGCATATCAGTCAGCCCCAACGTCGCGTGACCGACCTTCACATCCACAAAACCGGTCAAATTATTGGAGTAGAGCGCGGGGTTATGATCATAAAGACTGAAGAGTCGTACTGGCTGATCGGTCCAAGACAATTTCTCTGGGTTCCACCAAAAACCAATCATGAGGCGCGCTCCCATGGTGCGATTTCGGGCTGGAGCTTCTATCTCAGAGAAGACAGATGCATTTCTCTCCCCACCAAACCTTTTATTGCAGACAGCACACGTCTGATAACAGCTCAGGCGGAACGTCTGTCAGTAGCTATCATCAGCACTACATGGGACGACCGTACCGCTCGATTGGCTGCAAGCTTCTGGGATGAACTTCTGTCTATTCCTCGTTGTTCGGTAGCACTACCAGCCCCCAAAGACGTCAGGTTGAAGCAAGTGACAGAAGCATTGAGCATTCATCCGGCCGATACACGAGAGCAGCAGGACTGGGCAAAGCTGGCCGGGATGTCGCTCCGCTCTTTCGTGCGCCATTTTACCGCTGATACCGGCATGTCTTTTTCGACTTGGCGCCAGAGGTTGCGTATTCTGAGTGCTCAGGAAAAACTGGCGCGCGGCGAAAGCGTCACTTCTGTAGCTGCTGCTGTAGGTTATGAAAGTCTCGGTGCTTTTGCTGCGGCTTTCAGGAAAAACACCGGATACTCTCCAAGCGATTACACCAAACGACTGCTCAAAGGCGTTGTGTAAGTCCACGGCTCTGCGTGCTGGAGAACGCGTGGGTTCATCAAACTCCATTCGTCTTTCCGCAGCTTAGCCTACATACTCCCTTTGAGATCCGTCTACTTGTATCAGAAATCCACTTTAAGGCGACCACCAACCATGCGTGGCGTTCCTGGAACGCCGAAAATACCATTCAAACCCGTGTCCCGCGTTACGTCGTAATGGCGGTTCAGCAAATTATTTGCATAGGCAGACACGGACCATTTTCCGCTCTTAGGTGCGAACGTCAAACCAGCATCCAGCAGGGAATAAGCTGGCAGCCGGTAAAGGTTATTCCCAGGAATATTTAACTGGGATCCGCGGTAACTGTAATCGACGTAGGGCGTCAGCCCCCATGCCTCACCGAGCTTCACCTTGTAGGACGCAGAGCCCTCAAGTGTCAGCTTCGGAATTCCCATATCGACGTTATTGAAATTCTTGTACTGCGCGCTCAGCACGCCCGTCTTGATGTACGCGAGAGCGACAGCCGTTGAGTCGATAGCGTTGAAATCCTTATAATTCCCGCGTTCGTATCCAATATGTTGGTGTAGGACCAACCCCGGGATCGGGTTGGCATCAATCTCCATCTCCACGCCCCAGATACGGCTCTTGGGAATATTGACGTACTGGCCGACCACGCCATAGCGCGGGATAACGGCCAAACCGATCATCTGTTGATTATGATAATCGTACCAGAATGCATTACCATTGATACGAAGCTTATGATGCAGATAATCGGACTTGAAGCCAATTTCATACGCCAGAAGAGATTCCGGCTTTGTTGGATTAAGCTGCGATTCAACAACCGTATTGTTGGCTGTGAACCCGCCCGGCTTGAACCCTTTCCGAATTGACCCATAAAACATCAGATTATTGAACGCCTGATATTCAATGCCGCCCATTCCGGAAAACTGATTGGTCAGAGCACCATGTCGGCCATACTGGTTGTCAAAAGGCGTTGGATACGCCGGAGTGTTATACCGCATAGTCCGCATATTGTAGAGCGTACGGTCATCGGATTCATGCGTCAGGGCCGCCTGAAGATGCAGCCGCTTGGTAAGGGCAAAGCGCAAATGGCCATACTGACTGAACGCCTGCTGATCCTGATTATAGCTGGTCCGCTGCACATAAGGCCGGGACCCGGACTGGGAATAATCATTAAAAATGGAAGAACGCATTTGCGTGCGGTCATAATACATCCCCACCGTCCACTGAAGGCGTGACTGTGAGTTACGCGATGCTAACTTGACCTCCTGAGAGAACATATTGGCGTTCGTGTTGACGTCCACGTCATAGATTGCATAGCGTGTGCCATCCAGATCCATGAGATTATGAACGTACATCTGCTGGAATGCGCTAATGGTTGTCAGGTTCGCAAATCCTAGGTTCCGCGTGATATTAACGCCTGCCCCCCAGAAGGTGTTGTTATAAGATGGTTTGGTCTGTCCCTCATTGCCTGACAACTTGAGAAATTCCGGGCGAAAGCCCCACGAGGTATCCCTGTTATTGCTGTAAGCTGGCGTATTTCTCGATAGGTCTTGAATATTATAAACGCCAGTAGCCTGGGAATTATCCTGCATCCAGTTCCCACTAAAAACGATGTTCGTCTTATCGTCAGGCTGCCAGGCAACCTTTGCACGCAAACCGCCTTTGTTGACATTTCCCAAAGTCTGGCCTGTGTTGATGTTCTTCTGAAAGCCTCCCCCCTGCTGAGTAAAACCAGCAATACGGTATTGCACGTTGGAGGTGATGGGGCCGGAAACGTAAAGGTTGGTAATGCTGCGATTATAGGTCGCAATGTCTTCAGACGCACCATAGTGAAGCGCCTTCGTCGGGTCTGCCGTTTGAACATTGATCTCACCGGCCGTTACGGTTTGTCCGTGCGTGTAACCAGATGGCCCGTTGCTGACATCCACACCCGCCATATCAAACATCGCAGCGCCTGCCATATATCCAATAGGCAAAGCTACGCCGTCCACATAGGTCATGACGGATGGCGTATTGTTAGAGGTAAAATCGTTTAGCCCCACACCACGCAATGTAAAATTGACACTTGAACTCGCACCTTGAGGCTGCACTGTGAGATTGGGCGCAAGGTTCATCACGCCTTTAACGTCCGTCACCTGATGCCTTGCGAGATCCGCAGCATCGATATGAGTGACTGAAATGCCCTGCTTCTGTCGCGCCGCCTGCCCAAACACATTTCTCGTCTGCCGCACCATAATCGTCTCAGGTTGCGAAGATTGCATGGCCCTTCGATTATGCTGAACGGGAGACAACACAGGCTTTTTTATAGTTGCACCAGCTTTGGGATGAGACGCATGTTTGTGAACTGCGCCCGTTGTGATTGGGGCCGCGACAGATGTTTCCGTAAAGACAGAAAGCGTCATGGCAAGAGCAGTGCCGCACAGAAGAAAATAATTGTTATATCGGAACATTTCAGGTCTCCCCGGAATATCTCCGGTTATGAAGGTGGCGTGTTTCATGCACTCGCATGAGCGAACTTGGTGGAGAGGGACGTGTGGAGGCAGACGTGACTTACACGCCGTAATCTCCAGTAATCGCCTCCAGAGAACGGTTTTTGGTGGAAGGTCCGAACAGGAGGATACTGAGCGCGCCACCGAACAAAATGACGGCTGTCAGACCAAACACTCCTGCAAAGCCTACTTTGGGATATGCGGCACCAATCAAGAGCGGGGCAGCAATCGCTCCTACTCGACCAAGTGCCGATGCTGTTCCCATGCCCGTCGCGCGGAGAGACGTTGGGAAAATCTCAGGAGTGTAGGCGTAAACCCCGGCATACGTTCCATTCATGAAGAAGGAGAGCAGAAGGCCGGATACGAGAACTGCGGTCGAAGAACTCGCCATCCCCAGACCAAGAGCGCTGATCATCGCGGCAGCTAGATAACCTACAATGGTCGCTTTTCGTCCCCACGCTTCATTGAAATAAACAGCACTGAAATACCCGGGAATTTGTGCCACGTAGATTGCGATTGAAAAGCCGAAACTATGCGCAATGGTAAAACCCCGAGCGATCAGAAGCGTAGGCAGCCAGGAAAAGAACGCATAATAGCTGAACGTAATGGACATCCAGAGAAGCCAGCTCATGACGGTGACCCTGCGCAGGCGTGCCGACAAAAGCTGCGTGAATTGCTTGGACATACGCGTGCATGGTGATGACGGCGCGCTTTCTGCCTTATAAGCCACCGATGGGCGCCCTAGTTCTCTTTCGATTCCACTAAGAACAGCATGAGCTTCCTGTCCCCGCCCGACGATCTGAAGCCAGCGGGGAGATTCTGGCAGAGATCTGCGCCACCAAAGGAGCAAAATTACCGGACAGGCTGTCAGAGCCAGCGCCCAACGCCACCCGTCCGATGATCCCGGGATCAGGGCATATCCCAGCAGAGCCGCAGCAACAAAACCAAACGAGAAGAAGCCAGCCAGAGCACCAGTAAAAGCTCCGCGATAACGACGCGGCACAAACTCTGAAAGATATGGAGCGATAATGGCGGATTCAGCGCCAGTCCCAAGACCCGCGATCATCCGTGTCAGAAGAAAGCTGTGCCAGTTTGTACAGAAGGCCGAAGCCAACGATCCCAGACAATAGCAGGCCAAAGCCCACATCATGACGGATCGGCGGCCCCATCTGTCTGCAATCAAACCGGCACACAGCGCACCAATGAAATATCCCAAAAACGCGGAGCTGCCCAATAGCCCCAGTTGTGACAGGGACAGGCCCCATAAATGCTGAATAGCGGGCATCACGAATGCCAAAATGGCTCCATCAAGCCCGTCAAAGCAGTACCCTGCTCCCCCCACCAGAAGGAGCTTGTAATGAAAGCGGGAAAACGGAAGCTGCTCCAGCCGTTCTGAAATAGTCATCGATAGCGTTCCCGACACAAGGGAGAATGAAAAAACAAACTTCGTCAGGAAAAATCAGCGTGTGCCTCAGGCCTAACGAACGATGAGATTTTCTTTTTCATCGGGATATTTTGTCAGTATTTCGTATCCGGCTTCAGTGATCAGAACTGTATCCGAATGCCGGTATCCACCCTGCCCTTTGATATAAATTCCCGGCTCAATACTGAAAATCATACCCGGCTGAATGACGTTATCTTCACCCAGAGCAAGGAACGGAGCTTCATGACTGGTAACGCCGAAACTATGGCCGGTCCGGTGCAGCGGCGTTTCATAGCCCGCACGATGCGCAATAGCCTGGCAGGCCGCATCAATTTCGGAACCAATCGCACCCGGTTTGAGCATACCGTACGCGGTATGGCGCATTTCCATCATGGTATCGAAAGGGCGTTTCGCGTCTTCGGGGATATGATCCAAGAAGAACGTTCGCTCGATTTCCGCGCCATATCCGTTAATGCGCCCCGCAATAAGCCCCATGAACGGACCTCCTGGTTCACAAGGTGCGGTCAGGCATGAAAAATTATGCGGATCGTCTGTATAGGCAGGCGGCTGGATGAGACCGGCAGCCTTGCTGGACATGACATTATAAGCCGGTGCTTCCGTCAGGCAGCGATGGTAAAAATAGGGAGTCACGTCTGAAATGGCCTGAGCCACCATCACACCTGGCTTGACCTTGCCCATCATCATGGCAAGAGCCTTGGTCATCACGTCACTTGTCCACGCGATACGTGAAATCTCATGGGCAGACTTAATCTGCCGGACGTCATCAACGATATTCAGGATCTGGCACCGAGGTCCGATCGCTGCCTGCAAATAAGCCGGACAGGCCGCCTCAATACCGATTGTACCCTGTGCTGGCAGAATGTTCGCCAGACGATCAGACCATCGCGCTCCAGCAGGGGCTGGGAACTCGGCATACTCCGCAAGTGTCAGGGCACCGACCTTGTGCCGCTCCACATGCGGGATCTCAAGCCTGGGAACAATGAACGTCGCGTCCGAGGCAGTCAGAACCAGTACAAATGGACGCTCATGAACGAAATTAGCGAAATTTGTCAGGTAATAAATGTTGTCAGGATCAAAAGAGACATACGCCGCATGGCCGGCTGCCTCCATTTTTTCCCGGACCTTCTTATGGCGTTCGGCCATTTCGGCGGGAGAAACCTGCAAAGCAGTAAGAGGCGGCATTGTCATGTCTGACCCTGTTGTGCTGGAGGGAGGTCTCTCAACGCTCCCATTCAAATTCTTATAAAAGCAATACAACCTAATTGTTTGTTATGCGTCAAGATAAATTATTTGCGTATCGGAATGATTCGACCCTGTACGTGCGGAACGTCTCCAGCCCTCTGAATCAGGGAGTTTTCAAAGCAATCCGAAGGAATTCTTCGCGGGCAAATCTGCGCCAGACTTCAAAGGAGCGATAGAGATCCTCCAGCGGAATGCCTCGTGCCGTTTCAACTGCTAACCCGCGCAAAAGCGCAGCATTCAGAAGTCGCAGATCAATAAACTCCTGACTGGGCGCCACACCCCGCTTTCCGGACAGCCACCTCGTCATGAACTGGTCAATGCGGGCGAGAACCGGAGCTGTCACTTCTTCCAGATCCGGATCGCTTCGCCTTGCCAACTCTATTTCCACCGTCGCAATAAATTCCGGCCCGGCGGTCACGAGTGCCCACATCGTATCCAGCATGGCATCAACACGCTGCTCAGGTGTTTCCTTGTTGCTGATGGCCTGCCTGTAGAGGCGCGCGCGCTTAAGAGCATAATGCCGCAGGACCGTGGCCATAATCAGTGATTTTGTGGGGAAGTGGTGCTGCAACGCCCCAAGACTGACACCCGCCGCCTTTGCGATGCGCTGTATTGTTGTCGCGGCATAGCCCTGCGTCTGAAGTAGATTGACGGCCGCTTGCACAACCTTGGCACGCGTCGAGGCGCTACGATCAGCCTGCGTACGCCGCCGCACGGGGACGGAAGAAACACTCATGAGATTACAGACAGGCCCCTGATGCCAAAATCAACGATAGGACATTCTATTACAGTGAAGCTTCCGCTTCCGGAAATTCCCCTTCAATTCCATTCGCCAACACTTCTTCCAATCAACACTTTCTTAGGATTGCTGTTCTACGCAAAGAGCTCGGGACATGACGTTATCGAGATCATCAGTCTCTCCACATCTCGAATGGGCCTCTCAGGTTTGCCGGGAGGGAGGCATTTCTAGAAACCACTATGCTACCGCAGACCATCCATCGATTTTAAAATATCAGAGCGCTTTTCTGGCCTCTCTCCATCTCACATTCGGAATCCAATATGAAAATTCCGATTAACGCCGCCCTCTAGAATGCATTTTTCTCAAAACGTATTTCTCCTGAAAATATCAGGACTTTTTAGAAACTTATTGTTTTCTTTTTGGTCTTTCTGCCGTGGAAAATCATGAAAATCAATATTTTCATTTTACAAAAACCACCTGAAATCATACCATTAGTTTACTTAAAACAAACTATTCGCATCCAGCGTCGACGAAGAAGCATAGGAATCACATGACAACGACAGTCAGTTCAGGAAGCTCCACGACCGTTAGCGGTACGACACAAAGCGGTTTCGTTGTCCGTGGTGGCGGCACACTGAATGTCTCAGGTGGCGGGAAAGCAAGCAGTATCGCTGTTTCTTCAGGCGGCGTTGTCAATGTCAAAAGTGGAAGCGCGTCGGGCATCGTACTGAGTTCTGGCGGCGCGAAATATGCTGCCAATGGCGCTCGACTCTACACCTATTCCGGAGCGACGGTCACAGGCGTCACGGTTTTTTCCGGCGCTGAAATCAATAATCGAGGCGGTGTGCTCAGCAACGTCACCGTTTCCTCTGGTGGCTTTGCCCAGGAATTCGGCAACAGCTACGGCCCATCCAAGGACTATTATACGACTGTTGCCAATGGTGGAGAATTCTCCGTACAGGCTGGTGCGTCGTCCATTAGCGCCACGGTGTCTTCCGGTGGAATTTATACAGTTCATTCAGGCGCCATTATCAGCGGTCTGGACATTACCTCTGGCTCTCTGCTGACATTTGCAGACTTCAAGGCTGGTTCCAGCATGTCAGCCAGTGTCAGTGGCTCGACCTTGAATGTCTATTCAGCAGGTAAGCTTGTACAGTCCGTGGGCTTGGATACGACTGCCTATAATGGTCATACGTTCAACGTCTCAGCGTCGTCGGGTCAGTACGATAGCGGCGGCATCCGGGTTACGGTCTGCTATCTGTCCAACACCATGATTTTAACGCCAGACGGTGAAAAGGCCGTTGAAACCTTGCAGATTGGCGATCTGGTTATGGTCAAACGGAACGGCAAACTTCAGCCAGAGCCAATCCACTGGGTGGGCCGTCGTTTTGTGGACGTCAAAGCCAGTGCAGACCCTAACAAATGGCCCGTCTGCATCAAGGCCAACGCACTCGCCGATAACATCCCACACAAGGACCTTCGTATTACCTCGGAGCACTGCCTGCATCTGAATGATCTGATGGTTCCGGCGCGGATGCTGGTCAATGGTCGTTCCATCACGACAGATACGTCCGAGAGCTTTTTCGAAATCTTCCATGTAGAACTCGAAACACACGGCGTTCTTATCGCCGATGGAGCAGAAGCTGAAAGCTATCTGGACACGGGAAACCGCACTTCGTTCGAACAGACCGGAGATGTTGTTCGCCTGAACAATCAGACATGGGTGTCTGATGCTGCGGCGCCGCTAGGTGTAAGCCGCGAGCAGGTCGAACCGCTTTATACTGCGCTTCTGGAACGTGCGATCAAGCTGGATATCGGCGAAACGTCGCGTCCCGCAGAACAAACTGATGACCATGATCTGCATTTGGTCACGACGGACAACACCGTGATTTATCCATCACGGACAATGCAGGGATCGGTTCTGTTCCAGATCCAGCCGGGCGTCACATCGGTTCGTCTGGTTTCAAGAAGCAGCCGCCCAGCAGATGTTATTGGTCCATTTGTTGATGACCGTCGCAATCTCGGCGTTCTGGTGGGGCAAATCAAACTCTGGGACAGCACGGTTTGCCATTCCATCACGTCCCATCTTTCTGCATCCGAGGATGCGGGCTGGTACGCTGAAACCAACGGTGAAGCCCGTTGGACGAATGGCAATGCTCTGGTGTCTCTGGGAAACCGGAATGCTGATGCGATCGGGATGCTGGAAGTTCAGGTTCTGAACGCAGGGCCATATCTTCTGGAGAGCCAGGACGATTCAGCACTCCAGCTTTCTTTCGGCTAAGCCGTTAAAAGGATCAGGAGCTTTTGGTGAGAAAGCTCCTGACCTTTCACTTTCGCCACAGGTCAGGAGTTCTCAAGAAAAGGCCTCCCCTGACGCGTTTCTCTAAGAAAGCGTCCGTTTTTCCCTTACTCCCCCAGAGAAACTGTGCGTTTTTGCTCATCGTCAAGAAGCGGGGTCTGCAGTTCCTTTCCCACCACACCGACACAAAGCGCGAGAGAAAGAGCCCCCGCATCAGGGTGACCCTTGCTTCTTTCACCATGGGTTCTAGCGCGCCCCATGCGAGGGAGAAGATCTTTCGTAGCCTCGGCGGCGACTTGTGAGGCATTGGCGGCCTTAGACCACGCAACGGGCAGAGCCGCGCCACCTGAAAGCTCCTGCTCAAGAATTTCTACAAATGGCACGAGAGCATCAATGAGGGTTTTGTCCCCAGGCTTCGCTTTCCCAAGAGACATGATGCGCTCCATCGCCTGCCTTGCTCCCTGAGCAAGCTGCGTTGAAGAGGGAAGCGCATTGTCGTCCAGCGCCAGACTGAACGCTCTCAGGCCCTCGCCCCACAAAGCGCCAGACGTTCCGCCCGCACGATCCGCCCAGGCATCTGCCGCTGCTGAAAGAGTAGTTGCAGGCCCGGCCCCTGAAGTCGCGGCTCTGACGGCCGCGGCTTTGGCAGCAGCCGAACCGCGGGCCATTCCCTGACCATGATCTCCATCTCCTGCCACCGCATCGATATGACCCAGTTCAGTTTCTGCCGCGGCAAGAGCCTCGGCCAAGGTGATCATAACTCCCGAGACGCACTGACCGCCTCGCCGCCCTTCTGCTGTGGACGATTTCATGTATGTCACGCTGGTTTCGGCTGGCGCGTCCTCGAAAGTTATACCTACCTCTTCAATCAAGCCATGGCGCAACGCAGCCGTATCAACCGGAGCACACCAGAGGCGCTCCAGTTCTTCATCAAGCCAGGTCAAGGTCAGTGAACAGCCTGCCATATCAAGACTGGTGACATATTCTCCAACCAGAGGGGCCACAGCCGTCAGACCTGCTTTTTCCAACAGGGGCGCCAGTGCTTCCCACAGAACAAACAGTTCCTCCTGTTTCGTACTTCCCAACCCGTTGAGAGTCAGAGCCACACGCCGGGATGCCCCGGCAGGCAGTTCGCTTAGGACTTTTTCCAGCAGGATCTGTGCCAGGACCTGCGGTGTTGGAATGCTCTCCTCCCCGATCCCCGGCTCCCCATGCACACCAAGCCCAAGCGCCATTCGGGCATTCGGAACGTGAAACAGCTTGTCTGCCTCGCCCGGCAGCGTGCAGCCATCAAAAGCAACGCCGAAAGTTCGTGTCTGACGGTTTACGCGGTGACCAATCTGTTCGACAGCGTCCAGATCCAGCCCTTCTTCCGCAGCAGCGCCCACAATCTTGAAAATTGTCAGATCACCCGCAATACCGCGCCGACGTTCCCTCTCGTTTTCTGTCGCACTGGCCACGTCATCCATGGTTGCAAGAATGCGAACGTCATATCCCTCTGCCCGCAACCTGTCGGCAGCGATACCAAAGTTCAGAACATCTCCAGCATAATTGCCAAAGCCCAGAAGAATGCCTCCTCCGAGATCAGCCTGACGGACGACACTTTGAATGGCCTGCGTTGACGGAGACGCGAAGATATCTCCAGCAATGGCCGCGTCCGCAAAACCAGTTCCCACATACCCGATGAATGCGGGATAATGCCCTGATCCTCCACCCACGACGACAGCCACCTTGCCTTTTGAACCCGGTTTGGCGCGCACAACACCACCCCGGACCATTTTGACAAGGTCTCGATGCACCATGCTGTATCCATGCAGGGCCGAGGCTGCGAATTCGGAAGCATCGCCACAGATCTTGGTCATGTGAGTCTCTCCTTTATCAGGATGAAAAGCTGCTGACGGTCAGGACGCGTCGCGGTTAAGGTAATGACGGGCTAGAGAGTCCAGAGAGATGGCGAGCACGACGATGCCGCCGCTCACAACGGACTGCCAGTACGGCGAGATGCCAAAGAGGACGATGATGTCTTCAATGATCCCGATGATCACGGCACCCAGCACAGCGCCAACCGGGCTTCCCAGACCACCCGTTGTTGCAACGCCGCCAATGACGGCTGCCGCAATCGGAGACAGAACCCATGTGTCACCGATGGATGGCTGTGCTGTTCCGAGACGCGCGACCATGAGAATGCCAGCCAGAGCAGACAGGAAACCGGCGAGAGCGAACGCGCCCATACGAATGGCATTGACGCGAATACCGAGCATTCTTGCGGCCTGCGGGTTGCTCCCGATGGCGTAAATGTAGCGCCCGACAGGCGTACGCATCATGACGAATGCGACAACCGTCAGACACACCAGCAGCACCAGAAATGGAACCGGCACGCCGAGGACAAGACCTCTACCAAGGAAGCTGATTTCATGCGGCACACCGGTAATGGCGACGCCGCGTGTCGCCACCAGATTGGCACCGCCATAAACGCCCGCCATACCGATGGTCAGCACCAGAGAATGCAGACGAAGCTGAGTAATCAGCAGGCCATTTAACAAGCCACATCCCGCTCCCATCAGCAGGCACAGAGCGAGCGAGAGCCAAGGATTCAGACCGACCTGCACCATCAGCATTCCGCCAACGACGCCAGCGAGGCCACCAATCGCACCAACGGACAGGTCAAGCTCGCCAAGAATCATCAAGACGGCCTGCCCAATGGTGACCAGACCGATGAACGCGAGCGCACGCGCGATGATGATCATGTTGAATGATGTCAGGAAGTGCGGCGACAACAGACACGAAATCCCGAAAATCAGGATCATCGCACCAATGACGCCACCCAGCGGATTGGCGACCATTCTGGCTATAAGCGCACGAAGGGAAGACGCCTTTGGTGGCGTGGGAGTTGCTCCGGGGAGCGTGGTTTCAAGCGACATGACGGGTCTCCGTGGCGCCGATGATCGCGCCCACAAGCGTATTGACGTCAGTGGTAGCCTGGTCGAACGACCCGGTGGTCCGACCGCCATACATGGTGATGATTCGCGTTGCGCAGCGCTGCAACTCAGTCATTTCAGAAGAGACGAGGATGATGCCGACACCCTCTTCCGCGAGCTGTTGCATGATGCGGTAGATCTGGAATTTCGTGCCGATATCGATACCCTTTGTGGGCTCATCGAAAATCAAAATGCGAGGACGACGCGCCATGGCACGGCCGATAATGGCTTTCTGCTGGTTTCCCCCGGACAGGAAGACAATTTTCTTGCCGACGGAAGATGTGCGCACATCAAATTTCTGAATCGTTTCAGAAACGATTGATTTCTCCTTTCCGGACGAAATAATGCCGCCGCGCTTCATCTTTTCCAGAACGGAAAGGCTGATGTTTTCGCGCACGCTCAGAAGCGGAAAAATACCGTGATGTTTCCGTTCTTCGGAAAGATAGACCATGCCCATAGCCACAGCCCGATCTGTTCGGCCACGAGGTATTTCTTTACCGTTAAACATGCACCGTCCGGATTTTGCGGAATGATACCCGAACATGGTCTGCATCACTTCCGAACGACCAGCCCCCACCAGCCCCGCAAAACCAAGAATTTCGCCACGACGGAGCTGAAAAGAAACATCTGAAAAGCCCGGTCCCGTCAGGCCTTCCACACTCAGAAGAATATCAGAATCATCAATGGCACCTCGCGGCTGGAATTTCTCTTCAAGCTGAACAGAACTGCCAGACATCAGGCGGATAAGCTGATCTTCCGTCATGCCATCCATCGGGTACGTCCCAACACTGCGACCATTGCGCAGAACAGTCACAGTGTCGCCCAAACTGAAAATTTCTTCCATTTTGTGCGAGACAAAAACAATTGCACAGCCACTATCCCGCAACGTGGTGATAATGCGGAAAAGATGTTCCGTCTCGTTCGCCGTGAGGGAAGATGTCGGTTCATCCAGGATCAAAACCTTGAACTCATTCCGGCAGGCCGCACGCGCAATCTGAAGCAGCTGCTGATCTGATACGCTGATGCGACTGACGGTCTGTCCCGGCCGGGCATGAATCCCAAAGCGCTCGATAAACCGGGCTGCCTCCGCTTCCATAGCCTTCCGGGAAATCGTCAGATGACCAAATCCCGAACGATGGAACGGCATGAACATGTTTTCAGCAACCGTCATGGACGGAAACAGATTCAGTTCCTGCGGAACGTAAGCAATACGGGAGAAAAGGCTATGATCCACCAGAGCATCCTGCCCCTCGATCAGGACCGTTCCTTCGTCAGGCGTGACAAGACCTGTCAGGGTCTTGATCAGCGTTGATTTACCCGCACCATTTTCTCCGGCCAGGATATGGATTTTGCCCGGCTCAAGCACCAGATCGACGTGATCGAGCGCGACCACACCGGGATAGCTTTTACGGACAGCTTCAACCTGGAGAACCGCCATGATCGTTACTCCTGCCTCAGAGCCAGGCTCAGAGGGTTTTCTTGGTGATGACGTCGATGCCCGTATCGATGTATTTGGGTGTTTTCTGCCCCATCGCGCTCTGCCATGCAGAGACGACAGCCCAGTAACCCTGCATTTCCGGGCGGCTGGACGCTGTTGATTCCGCAACACCATCCCGAATAAGCTGAAGCATATCGTTCAGGTTATCGAGGCCGACTTCCTGGACTTTGCCTGCCTTCCCGCTTTCCCGGATGGCCTGCCCGATGCCGACAGGACCAGATGCATCACAGGCAACCCATCCCACGAGATTGGGGTGCGCCTGCATGATGGCAGAGGCCTGTTTCTGACCTGTCTCGATGCTGTCGTTGTCGATCCCGGTCGCGACAACTTTGATATCCGGGTATTTTGCAAAGACCTTCTTTTCACACTCTGCGCGCAAAGTGTGGTTAGGCGCTGTGGGCACGCCCATCATGATGGCCACTTCACCTTTTTTGCCAATCAATGTGGCAAGCCGTTCTGCCGCAATCGTTCCCTGCTCACAGAAATCGGCGCCCACTGCCGTAATATTCATGCCCTCCGGAGGAAGAGAGTCGAAAACGGTCATGGGAATTTTCTGCTCGATGGCTTCATCCATCGTCGCGCGATTTCCCTTCTCGTCCAGCAGATCAAGAATAAGTCCGTCAGGGTGCGTAGCAATTGCTCTTTCAATGATGTCATTCTGGGAAGAGACATCAGCGGTTTGCGGCGCACGGTATTCGATTTCGATTTTCTGTCCCGTGGTTTTGGTGATCATGTCTGCTGCGGCACGAGCACCCGTATTGAGCTTGTCAAACCACGGATGGACAACTTTCGGAATCAGAACAAAGCGCAACGGCGTGTTGGTGTCAGCGGCCTGTGCAGCAAGTGGCGTTGCGGCCAGAACAGCACCAAGGAAAAGAGCTTTTTTCATGTTCGTCGTCTTTCCAGATAACCCGTTCCGGTATCAGATCGGAAACAGGGGAAGTATTTTCAGCAGTTGGATGTTTGCAGATGATGCTCGGAATATTTCCGGCTCAGTTCTTCAATGCCCGCAACGTTGCCTGCGGACGGCCCAGACGGGTCAAAGCTATGCGCCAGCCAGGCATCCACAATGCTTTTGGCCAGTTCCGGCCCGATGACACGTGCCCCCATGGTGATGATCTGGGCATCGTTTGAAAGGGCAGCACGTTCTGCAGAATAGGTATCGTGCGTCAGCGCGGCCCGAATTCCCGGAATTTTATTGGCGGAAATACAAACGCCAATTCCCGTTCCGCAGCACAGGATTCCCCGATCAAAATCCCCGTGCGTGATCGCGAGACCGACCCGCTCACTTAGCTCCGAATAGAGCTCAGGATGCTCATCTTCAGGATGGGACATATCAACAACCGTATGCGGTGTTGTGGCGCGAAGATGTGCAGCAATGAGGCCTGCAAGACCTTCTCCGGCCCGATCGCCTCCAATCGCAATACGCATGATTTTTCTCCGTCTTTATGGGTTACGTTCAGGGGAGTTGCTTGATCCGCTCGCCCTGACGGTGGAGATTTCCGCAATTTTCAGATTGATCCCCGCATTGCGGAGCGTGTCCTCCAGGTCTTTTTCGAGACCTGAATCCGTGATCACCACATCGAATTCCGTTAAATCGGAAAAACGATTGAGCGTGATGACACCAAATTTCGTACTGTCCACGAGCAGGATTTTGCGATCGGAAATATTCATCAAGGCCTGCTTGGCTTTGATGATATCCTGCTCCTGATGGTACGCCGTCATCCCGCGGATTGCCGCGACGGACAGGAACAGCGTGTTGACGCGCAGCGATGCCGCGGCCTGCTCACACAGTGTTCCGAAGAACGCGTCAAAATCCATGTTATAGCGACCGCCAAGCAGCAGAAGATTCACATTGGGCTTGCTGGTGAACAGGTTCGCAGTACCCATGCTGTTCGTGACAACTGTAAGAGAGGCACTGTCAGTCAGACGCTCAGCCAGAACGCGGGATGTTGTTGAATCATCCAGTGCAATGATTTCACCTTCTTCGACAAGGCCTGCCGCCACAGCCGCGATAGCCTGCTTGGCTTCCATCGCCCGATGGCTTCGCTGGGAAATACTGCCCTCTGAAAACGCTTTTGGAGGCGTAGTCACCCCCCCATGCACACGACGTAAAACTCCGCGTTCCGAAAGCACCTGAAGATCGCGGTGAATGGTCATGCGGCTGGTGACAAAACGTCCGGCCAACTCATCAATCTGTGCACCACCACGATCCCGAACATAGTCCAGGATGTTCTGGCGGCGCGCAGAAGCAGAGCGCGTTTCAAAGGTTGCTTGGGGCATCATGCGATGACTCCCTCAGCCAACGCCCGAAAATGCTCCACATTCCAAGCAGCCCGCCCGACGAAAACACCATTCACATTGGGTAACGCGACATAGCCTGCTGCATTGTCCTGTGTGACACTTCCGCCATAGAGGAGTTTAACGGCCGAACCTGCACTGGATCCGGCAATGTTAATCAGGAGCTTCCGCAGGTGATTATGCGTTCTCTCAACGAAAGCTGCATCTGCAGGACGGCCTGACGCACCTATGGCCCAGACAGGTTCATATGCAATGAGAACCTGTGGAACATCGTCTTCAGACACCCCATGAAGGGCGATCTTCAATTGGCGTGCCAGAGTTTCATTTGTTACGTTATAAGAATATTCATCAGCCGTATCACCGATACAGACGAGCGGCCTCAATCCGTGTCGCAGAGCCGCATGAACCTTGAGATTGACGGTTTGATCCGTTTCTCCAAAATAGGTCCGGCGCTCTGAGTGACCAATTTCCACCAGTTCCGCACCACATTCCGAAATCATGGTCGGAGAAATTTCTCCGGTCCACGCGCCCTCGTCCTGCCAGTGCATGTTCTGTGCACCCACTGCAACGCGGTTTCCAGACAGCCTGTCACAGACATCCTTGAGAGATGTAAATGGTGGGATGACGAACGGCTGGAGAACTGCCGGGAAAGACATCCGTGCAAGCTCGTTCGCGGCCGCAACAGATGCTGCGGGCCCCTTGTTCATCTTCCAGCTTGTACCAACCCAGATAGCGTCACGCTCCATCGTCCATCTCCGATTTGAGCACCCGATTCGTAACAACTATACTGTTATAAATAACTTCATCAACGATAATTTCGTCACAAAATCCTTGTTATCCTATGGCTCCGAAATGATATTTTACGAATATGATAGAGACCGTTAATTCGTAATTCATTGATATTATTAGGTATAATATACGACAAGAGATATTTATCGAGCCGCCGATATCCATCACATAAATACGTGATGAATGTTGCTTTTTGTGTGATATCTTCCGGGCGGCGGCTTTATCCTATGCCTGTACCGTCGAATTTCGAATTAAGAGCCGTCAAAGCACAAAGAGGCAGCGCCCCGCCTCTTTCGCTGACAGACAGCACGGCCGGATCAAAATGCGACGACACGCGCATAGTGAAAAAGGCTTGAAACAAAAAACGGCGGGACAAAGCCCGCCGTTTCTGAAGTCACTTTAATTAGCCTGCAATCAGGGCTGAACAACCCGGAGGACAAAGCCCGTCAACTCACTCACAGTCTCAGCCTCCGTCCGGTCAGCTCCCAGCCGCAGCTCAGGAGACAAGGGAGCTTCGTAAGGCGCTGAAACACCCGTGAACTCTGGAATTTTTCCCGAGCGCGCTGCAGCGTAGAGCCCTTTGGGGTCACGCTGTTCGCAAGTTTCCAGAGGTGTATCCACAAAAATCTCGTGGAAGCCCTCACCCACAATCAGGCGCGCCAGATCACGGTCTGCCTGAAGGGGCGAGACCAGCGCGACAACCACGGCCTGGCCGCTCTCAGACAGAATTTTTGCGACATGTGCCGCACGACGAATGTTCTCGCGACGGTCATCCGGCGAGAAGCCCAGATCGCTGCACAGTCCGGCCCGCAACGTATCTCCATCCAGAACGGTGGCTTTCACGCCCTGCCCTGCCAGAGACACTTCTGCGGCACGAGCCACAGTGCTCTTGCCGGAGCCCGGGAGGCCCGTCAGCCAGAACACGCCACTCTTATGACCACGCGTCTGAGCCTGCTGGACAGCAGAAATACGGCTGGCTGTCGGATGGATGGCATGAACACCATCTTCAATCTCAGCCGGACCAATCAGCGGCGCACCACCAACAATCCGCTGATGACGATCAACCAGAACACCACGTCCATCGCCCATTCCCGGAGAGAACGGGTCAAACAGCACGGCATGAGAAGCCGCGAGCGTGATTTCAGCAAATCCGTCCGGCGGAACCTCATCACCCTGACGCAATGTCAGGTCATCCAGATCGACAACCGCATCAATGGACGCCACCGTCACATCATGCTCTGCTGTTGTCAGCCGTAGCGTGAAGCTTTCCCCTACACGAAGAGGCTCACCACGCAGCCAGAACAGACGCGTGCGAATACGGGCAGAACGCTCGGGTGCTGACGCTTTATCATCTGCCGGGAACAGCAGGTCCCCACGATCCGGCACCAGATCCGGCTCCAGGCGCAGCGCAATGGATTCACCCGCACCAGCAACCGGCAATTCCGGCGCATGCCAGCGGCAGACTTCTGCAACCGTTGCGATCTGGCCCTGGGCACCAATTGCCAGACGATCGCCCGCACGGACAGTGCCACGCTCGATCCGGCCGGCGACGTAACGCACACCATCAAAGCGATAAACGTCCTGCACCGGCATCCGGAACGGCAGAGACAGACGGGACGTCGGCGGGGGCACATTGGCCAGAGCCTCAATCAGCGTTGGCCCCTTGTACCAGGCAGATCGCTCGGAACGGCTGGCAATATTGTCACCATCACGTGCAGACGCCGGTACAACGGCTTCCACTTCGATTTCGAGACGACCAAGAAGCTGGCGGACATCAAACTCGGCCTGAACGATCTTCGACTCATCAAAGCCAAGAACGTCCGACTTGTTCAGCAGCACAATGACGTGCCGGATCCCGATCAGACGCAGCAGCATGGCATGACGCCGCGTCTGCTCCTGCGCACCCTCCTGAGCATCCACAACCAGAACGGCCGCCTCGGCATCGGCAGCACCCGTAATCATGTTGCGCAGGAACTGGCGATGGCCCGGCGCATCCACAATCACGAACTCACGGGAGCCCAGACGGAACGGAATCCGCGTGGAATCAACCGTCACGCCCTGATCGCGCTCGATCTGAAGGGAGTCGAGCAGGAAGCTCCACTCCACCGCCAGACCACGCTTGCGGCTGCTCTCAACGATCTGCGCCAGCTTGCCGTCCTGAAGGCTGTCCGTATCGTAAAGCAGACGTCCAATCAGGGTAGATTTACCGTGATCGACGTGCCCGACGATCACGATCGGCGTGGCGGCCGCGCGATACGCCCCAGAGAGTTCCTGGGTTGCGATAATGTCACCCATCTTACAGATACCCCGCCACGCGCAGACGCTCGAATGCGTCTTCTGATTCATGATCCATGGCACGCCCAGCGCGCTCGGATGTCTTGCTGCTTTCCAACTCGGCAATCACTTCGGCTACGGTCGTGGCATTGCTCTCGATCGGGCTTGTGATGTCCTGATCACCCAGAGAGCGATAACGCTTACCATCCTTGGCAAAATACAGATCCACGAGGGGGATGCCTTCGCGTTCGATGTACCGCCAGATGTCGATTTCCCGCCAAGCCAGCAACGGATGGACGCGAATATGCATGCCATCTTCATACGGCGTGGCATACTGGTCCCAGAATTCCGGCGGCTGATTGCGAACATCCCAGCGATGACCAGCACCACGAGGGCTGAACACGCGCTCCTTGGCACGTGTGGCCTGCTCGTCACGGCGAATACCAGCAATCACGCCACGCAGCTTATGCTTGTCGATCATAGCCGCCAGACCCGCAGTTTTGCGCGCTGCAGAACGTGCAGCGGGCGGCAGGGACGGATCGATTTCTTCGACCGGGGGGCAGTATCCCAGAAGGAGATCCAGATCCCACTTCTTGGTGTACTCATCCCGAAAGGCATACATTTCCGGGAATTTCTTCTCGGTATCCACATGCATGACCGGGAACGGCACGCGTCCCATGAACGCTTTGCGCGCCAGCCAGACCATGACGTTGCTGTCTTTCCCGAGGGACCACAGCAGCGAGAGGGGCTTCAGTTTCCGATAGGCTTCACGCAGGATGAAAATGCTCTGAGCTTCGAGCTGGTCAAGATCATCCATGACGCGCGGTTCCGCCAGGGTTTGTGTCCGCGTCATTGTCCGCTCCATGTTCATGCTGGCCGATGAATGCCGCATTCTGTCTTGGTCAGACCGGCCCAACGACCTGCCCGCCCGTCTTCTCCGTCTCCAACCGGCCGTGTGCAAGGCGCACAGCCAATCGAAGTGTATCCTTTTGAAACCAGAGGATGCCGCGGCAGGTTCCGACGACGCATCTCTGCTTCGATTTTCTCCATGCCCCATCCCGCAAGCGGGTTGAGCTTCACGGTGCCATCCGGCTGTGGTTCCACAATGGGAAGAGCCGCCCGTGTTGAGGCCTGACTGCGCTTGCGCCCGGTCAGCCAGACATCAAATTCCGGAAGCACCAACTCCAAAGGCTCCACTTTGCGCAGGGCGCAGCAGGCATCCGGATCGAATGCCGCGAGCTGATCCTGTGGATCTCTGTTCTCAAGTTCCCGAGCCAAGGGAGAAATAGTCCGGACGTCCTGAAGGCCGAGCGCATCGGAAAGCTCATCACGATAGGAGAGCGTTTCCGGGAAATGGCGCCGCGTATCCAGAAAGAAAACCGGCACGGACGGGTCTATCCGGGCAATCTCATCCAGAAGAATGGCCGACTCAGCTCCAAATGAGGAAATAACAGCGACGCGGCCTTTCAGGCTCACGAGCGCCTCCTCAAGTGCGTGACTCTCCGGCGTATCCAAAAGATGTTGAAGTTCGGATTGTGAGAGAGGCATTTACTGCACCCATATCCCTGTTCACACGCGCCAGAATCACGACGTGAAGGAGACATAGGCGCGCTTCACCTATTATTCAACTATTTTATTTTGTATAACCATATTAAATGGTTTAATTGAGCATTTCTCATCGATTGAAGCGCGTTAGAGTTTTTGGCCTGATTTACCAATTAATGGTCAAATTTCCCGCAAATGACTCACCCTCCAAACGGCATCATTCCTGAAAATCCCTACACCACAAAATCTGGCACACTTCATGCATGAACCCAGGTATGAAACTGCGTTCATCCTTTTTTGGTCAGGGCCTTCCGCGCTTCCTTGTCGGCCAGACCGTGCAGCCGCAGGTGGTGGCGGAACTGATAATAAGTCAGCCCCAGAAGATCTGCGGCCTGCCGCTGGCTGAACTGCGCCTCCTTGAGGGCCGCTTCCAGCAACGCACGTTCATGACCTTTAACTGTCTCAGCAAAATCCAGCGGGAAGGTTTGGGGAACGTCTCCTTGAACATGACCTTCCCTGGTCGAGGCTGGAGCCATAACGCTGCTCCAGTCAGGCGTGACGAACGGATCAAGCACAATCTCATCCAGCCGGCGCTCAGGCTGATCCATACGATACACGCTGCGCTCCACCACATTCCGAAGCTCACGGACGTTGCCGGGCCAAGCGTAGTCAATCAGCCGCTGCAAAGCTTTCTGAGAAAACCCCGCGAAAAGCTTTCGGCCAAGCTCTGCGCTCATCCGCGTCGCAAAATGGTCGGCCAGCAGGGGAATATCGTCCTGCCGGGCTCGCAGAGGCGGGATATTGACCACATCGAATGCCAGTCGGTCGAGCAGGTCCGGGCGGAATGTTCCCTCCCGCGCCATGGCCGGAAGATCAGCGTTGGTGGCACCAATCAAACGCACATCCACGCGAATTGTCTCACTGCCGCCAACACGCTCAAAACTGCCGTACTCGATAACGCGGAGCAGCTTTTCCTGAACCGCCAGAGAAGCTGTGCCGATTTCATCCAGAAACAGCGTTCCGCCATCTGCGCGCTCAAACCGCGACAGGCGGCGCTTCTGAGCGCCGGTGAAAGCCCCAGCTTCATGTCCGAACAGCTCGCTGTCCAACAGCGCCTCCGGAAGGGCCGCGCAGTTCAGCTTGACCAAAGGTGCGTCCCAGCGGTCCGACAGCAACGCAAGCCTCGCCGCGACCAGCTCCTTGCCCGTCCCGCGCTCTCCGATCACCAGAACGGGGCGCTTCAGAGGAGCAAGACGGGAGATCTGGTCCAGCATCGCCAGAAATGCCGGAGCCCGCCCGATGGGTGTCGGAACCTCGTCCGCTTGGGTGGATCTCGCCATTTCTGAGCCTCGTTCGCCACTTCAGATTGTCACAACCATAACATCCCCAAAACGAGCCCGCTGACAAGACAGGTCATTGTGCTCTAATCCAGTTCTCAGGAAGGAAAGCGTCATGGGTATTTTTTCTCGGCTCGCCGACATCGTGAACTCCAATCTCAATGCGATTCTCGCCACGGCAGAAGACCCGCAGAAGATGATCCGCCTTGTCATTCAGGAGATGGAAGACACGCTGGTTGAAGTGCGCAGTCAGGCCGTCCGCACCATCGCCGAGCGCAAGCAGCTTGAACGCCGCGTGCGCACCATGATGCACGAAGAAGACGAATGGCACCGCAAGGCCACACTGGCCATCGAACGTAACCGGGACGATTTGGCCAAGGCGGCGCTCTCAGCACGTCACACGGTCGAACAGTCTCGCGAAGGGCTTGAACGGCAGATTGCACAGGTCACGGAAGGTCTTGAGCAGCAGAACGACGACATCACCAAGCTTCAGGCCAAACTAGCGGATGCGAAATCCCGTGAGAAAACCCTGACCATGCGTGCCCGCACGGCAGAAGGCCGCCTCAAGACGCGTGAAAAGCTCTACGATACCCGCATTGACGACACGCTGAACCGTTTCGAACAGGTCGAGCGCGCTCTGGATGAGCTGGAAGGCAAAGCCGAAGCCTATGATCTGGGACGTCGGTCTGGTCGCCCCTCCCTGCACGAAGAGTTGGCCGCTCTGGAGACGGATGCGGCTGTAGAAGATGAGTTCGAGACTCTGAAACGCCGGATTGCAGAAAAGAAGCGCGAAGCCTGATGACTGCTGCAAGAAAGTCTGAGTCATGAATGAGGATATCGTCGCTCTTGTCCTGCTTTTTGGCTTTATCCCGGCACTCGTCCTAGGCCCGCGCCTGTTGCGTGCCCGGACGGGCAACCTTCCCAATCAAGGCATCGCAGACCCACATCTGCAGGCTGCCCTGACACAGGCCGAGGCCCATGCTACGCGTCTGGAAGAAAGGATCGACCAGCTCGAACGCATCCTCGACGAGGATATCCCGGGCTGGAGAGCTAGGAGTTCACGATGACATCCCGCACCGCCCTGCGCATGCTGCTGCTGTCCATGCTGACAGGGGCAGTTTCTGCCTACCCGGCTCAGGCCGCGCGCGTCACCATGTCCGGATCTGATCTGGATATGGCGATTCCCTGCACAGGTCAGGTGCGGATCGTCGTAGACCCAGGCATGAAAGACGGCGCTACTTTAGACAGCAGCAATGCAACGCAGGTGACGATGCGCAGCGGCAAGGAAGAGTCGGACAGCCGCATCTCCATCGCCACGAAAAGTTGCGCGCCCAATGGTAAGGTCACGATCAGTGTGTCGCCTTATACCGGCGTCTCAATCCATGACAGCCATGACACGCATTTCATCATCAAAGGAAAACTGGCGTCTCTTGATGCCAGCCTCGACTCCGCGACGATGGATATCGAGAATACGCAGTCCCTTGATCTGAGCATGCATGGTGCCTCCAGTGTGCATATCGGCTCTCTCGAACGGGCGGCCCAGATCGTGGCTTCCGGCACATCAACGCTGATTGCCGACTCTGCACAGCTGACCGCTCTATCTGCACAACTGTCGAACGATGCCTCTTTCATGGTTTCACAGGGTAGTATCGAAGCCCTGACGATCGTGACGTCAGACAATGCGACCGCCACCGTTCATGGCAACGCTTCCGTTGCGACGGTGACAGCCAACGGCACAGGCGCCGTCAATATTGAGCGCGTCTCCGGCCCGATCGTTCGGTCTGGCAGTGGCGCGGTAAATGTCGGAACACCGGCGGCAGTTGCTCCGCCGCCGACTGTCGTGACACCGGCCGCACCACCAGTTACGGCGACGCTGCCAGTCGCTCCTCCGCCCGTTCCCAAAGCTTCGGTACCGGCTCCTCAGCCGCCAGCCTCAACAGAAACATCTCCGCAGATCAGCCAGCCTTCCGTTCCAGCTCCATCAACATCTGCAGCACCAACACCGGCACCATTGCCTCAGAAACCGGCCGAGCAGGAACAGGAAGCCGTTCAACCTCCCGTTGTCGCCGCACCACCCCCGGCTGCCGTCGCACCAAGTACTCCCACCCCGACGCAGCAGACACCCTCAGTCAGTGCCCCCACGGCGCCGTCGGAAGCTCCTCAGAAGCTGCCACAGACTCCCCTTCCGGACACTGTGGCACCGCCGCCTGCTCCTTCGACGCCAACAGCTCCGGTCATGCCGCCTCAAGGCGATACACCAAAACAGGGAGGCTGATGATGAAGATATCCCACGATCTGGTACGTTTTGCAGGGAGCATCCTCGGCCTCCTGCTTGCTACAGGAACGATCAGCCCGGCCCTCTCTCAGGACGCAGCCCCTGCCATTCCTGCTCCCCCGGCGCCCCCAGCGTTTGCAAGTCCAGAACGTGTAAGCTCCGTCACGGGAGCTACGCTGGAACTGGCACCGACCTGCCTGACAGACCTTCATATTGTTGAGGGTGATACAGCGAAGGTTCTTCAGGGCAATGGCAACCTGACAGCCGCCGAGGACAAGACACTCAAACTTGCTCTGAGTGACCCGTCCTGCAGCACCGAAGCCAGCTCGACAATTCAGGTTCCAGCCGGGACGAATATCCATCTCCGCGGCAACAAGACCGACATCACTGTCACAGGGCCATCCGGCCATCTCAGCGGCTTGTCCGGAAGCGGTGACGTACGCGTCAACAGCGCAACGGGTGTGGATCTGCGGATGACCGGATCCGGCAATGTTTCCATTGCTACGGTGACAGGCGATGTACACGTTCTCAATTTCTCAAGCGGAGACCTGCTTGTCGGGCTGGTAACAGCACCTCGTGTTGAGCTGTCCGCGACATCATCAGGAAACATGCTGCTCAGGAGTGGCTCAGTAGAGAACCTCTCCATTCGGGATCTCGGTTCGTCCGATATTACAGCACATGTCAGTGCCATCTCAGCCAGCCTGTCACTTTATGGCTCTGGGAACGTTCTGGTCGATAGTGTTTCAGGAACATTATCCCGCGGTCATTATGGCTCCGGAGACCTGACGGTTCACACGACCAGCCCGGGAGTTCACGTCGGCGCAGCCGCGCCAGTGGACGGGCAGGCCATCGCAAAAGACATTCTGGCCAGCCTCGGTCAGTCCGTGAATTTCGATTCCGGCACGCAGCAAGGCTGGGAGGCTCTTGGCTCTTTCGGCAAACATAGCAACGGCCACCATCTGGGCGGCCTTCGTCTTGTTCTGATCGTGGTCTGCGTCTGGCTAGTCCTGCGTCACGCCAAGCGTTATCGCAAACGGACTGGGCAATCCTTTTTTGGTGCTCTCTGGACCGATATTGCTGAAGGCCTTTCTGCTTTCACACGAAATTGGGAAACACGAATGGCTGACCGTCGCACGGGAGGACAATCATCCTCAGGCGATGCGCCACATGTCTATTACACACGCCGTGCTGTCGATCTGTATGAAGAGGTTATTCACACAGCCCGGGATCAGAGCGCGCGTCATAAGCAACGCCAAGCCCCGGAGACGACATCTTTCAGTTCAAACCATAATCTGGTGCGCCTGAACGACCGCCTAGCCCGTATGGAACCCAGGTTGGCCCGCATGGAACAGTTCGTAACCTCCCCGGATTTTGCGCTGGAGCGCCAGTTCCGGGACCTGGAACGCTCCGCCTGAGCAAGACAGACTTTGACGTAGCCGGGCGCGCAGGGTAGGGGCTGAAGGGTGAATGCCGTTCTTGATCCCATAGCGGCCCTTGGCCGTGCCGTCCTCGGACTCGTCCGCCAGTCGGGTGCTCTCGCCATGTTTGCGCTGGAAGGGCTGTCGCATCTCGTGCGGCCACCGTTCTACTGGCGCATCTTCCTGTCCACGCTGATCGAAACGGGGTTCTTCTCCCTTCCGGTTGTGGCCCTGACAGCCCTGTTCTCCGGAGCCGTCATCGCTTTGCAGTCCTATGTCGGGTTCGGGCAGTATCACGTCCAGAGCGCCATCGCCGGGATTGTGGTTCTGGCTGTCACCCGCGAACTGGGGCCGGTTCTGGCAGGACTGATGGTTGCCGGGCGTGTCGGTGCTGCAATGTCTGCCCAGATCGGCACCATGCGCGTCACCGATCAGATCGATGCCCTGACGACACTATCGACTAACCCGATGAAATATCTGGTGACGCCACGTCTTCTGGCGGGAACCATCGCCCTGCCCTGTCTCGTCATCGTGGCGGACGTTCTGGGTGTTCTTGGCGGTTTCACCGTATCGGTCGCAAAACTAGGTTTTTCACCATCCACCTACATCACGGCCACGCTGGATTCGCTGAAGACCATGGACGTAGTGGTCGGCTTGGTTAAAGCAGCGGCTTTCGGCTTCCTCATTGCTCTTCTGGGTTGCTACCACGGTTATAACAGCCGCGGCGGTGCGGAAGGTGTGGGTTCAGCCACCACAGCGGCCGTCGTGGGCGCCTCCATTCTGCTTCTGCTGTTTGATTACCTCCTCACAGATCTGTTCTTCTCCCAATGAGCACACCCAAAATCTGCATCCGCGGCCTTTCGAAGGCGTTCGGCTCCAAGGTCGTGCTCGACGGGATCGACCTTGATGTCGAGACCGGCACCTCCATGGTCATCATTGGCGGCTCCGGCTCAGGAAAATCTGTTCTTTTGCGGTGTATCCTTGGCCTGATCGAGCCCGATGCTGGCACTATCGAAATTGACGGCGAGAACGTTCTCACTGCCCCACGCGGGCGGCAGGAAGTCCTGCGGCGACAGATTGGCATGCTGTTCCAGAACGCCGCCCTGTTCGACAGCATGGACGTTGCGGACAACATTGCATTCGGGCTTCGGGCCAAGCACTCAGACCGTGACGGCCCAGTTCCGTCCCGATCCAAGGCGCGTGAACTGGCAGGCGGAATCCTCCAGCAGGTTGGATTGGACCCCTCCGTTGGGCAGCTCAGCCCTTCTGAACTGTCGGGCGGCATGCAAAAGCGCGTCGGGCTGGCTCGCGCCATTGCCGGACAGCCCAACATCCTGTTCTTCGATGAACCGACTACAGGCCTTGATCCCATCATGGGGGCCGTCATTGACGGACTTATCGTGGATTGTGTTCAGAAGCTGGGCTCAACGGCGATCGCCATCACGCATGACATGGCTTCAGCGCAGCGGATCGGCAATCAGGCTGCCATGCTTTACCAGGGTAAACTGGTCTGGCAGGGGCTGGCCGCAGACCTGATGCACTCAGGCAATGCAATGGTGGACCAGTTCACGCATGGACGCCGGGAAGGTCCGATCACCATGGAACTTCGCAAATGAAGCCGTTCCGACGCCCTCCCATATCTCGCAGAGTTTGGCAGCGTCTTGGTCTGACATATCTCATCGCGCTGCCGATGGTGTTCATTCTGTTTATGCACCCGCCCAAAAGCCAGAATATCCTTATTCAGGCGCTCATCCTGCTTCTGATCGTCACGGCTGCGCGCATCATGGCCCGCATCATCATCCGGACAGACGACTAGTACCTTCTCTGACTGGATCATAACGGGAACACTCCCTATATCGGGAGCACCCAGAGTCCATGTGAAGAGAGATTCCCTTGGCCAAGAAACCAACCGCGCGCTTTGTCTGCCAGTCCTGTGGGGCTGTCTATTCCAAATGGGTGGGCAAATGCGAAGCGTGCGGGGAATGGAACACGCTGGTTGAGGAAGCGTCTGAACCCACAGCCCGCAAAACGGGCAAGCTGAGCAGCGGACGTCTTCAGACCGTTCGCCTTGATGGCGAGGCCAAGCCGCCCCCACGCATCACGACAAGCATTGCAGAGCTGGACCGCGTTCTTGGCGGCGGTCTTGTGCCTGCATCCGTTGTTCTGGTTGGCGGTGATCCGGGTATCGGTAAATCTACCCTAATGCTCCAGACAACCTGTGCGCTGGCTCGGAGTGGTCACAAGGTTCTGTATGTCTCGGGCGAAGAATCCGTCGATCAGATCCGCATTCGCGCGCAGAGACTGGAGCTGGACCGGGACAGCAAGACACTGGATTCCTTGGATCTGGCTGCCTCCATCAATGTTGGGGACATCGTGGGATCGCTGGAAAACGATCGGTCCCATACTGTCGTGGTCATTGATTCCATTCAGACCATGTGGCTGGAAAGCGTGGAAAGCTCTCCAGGGTCCGTAGCGCAGGTCCGGGCGAGTGCTTTTGAACTCATCCGTCTCGCCAAAACGCTTGGCTTTGCCCTGATTCTGATCGGTCACGTCACGAAGGAAGGGTCTCTGGCAGGGCCACGTGTGCTGGAACACATGGTTGATGCTGTCATGTATTTTGAAGGTGATCGCGGTCATCAGTTCCGCATCCTGCGTGCGGCCAAAAACCGCTTTGGCGCAACCGATGAAATCGGCGTCTTTGCCATGACTGATACGGGGCTGACGGAGGTACCTAATCCTTCCGCCCTGTTCCTCGCCGAGAGACGCGGCAACATTGCTGGATCGGCTGTGTTTGCCGGCCTTGAAGGCACACGCCCCGTTCTTCTGGAAGTTCAGGCCCTGCTATCCCCAAAAGCTGGCGACGGGGCACCACGTCGCGCCGTTGTCGGATGGGATACCTCTCGCCTGAACATGCTGCTGGCCGTGCTGGATGCGAGATGCGGTTTGAAACTCGCCAATATGGACGTCCATCTGAACGTGGCTGGTGGGTTAAGAGTCAATGAGCCTGCCGCAGACATGGCCGTTGCCGCAGCCCTGATCTCCGCAGCGACAGGCCACCCAACATCTTCAACAGCCGCGTATTTCGGCGAGGTCGGTCTCTCAGGTGAGATCAGGCAGGTCAGTCAGGCTGATCTGAGACTCAAGGAAGTTGCAAAACTGGGATTTGGAGAAGCCATTCTCCCAAGGCGAGTATCTTCTGCCTCGGCACGGGTCAAACCGCCAGCCGGTCTCAAGCTACGGGAAATCGGGCATCTCACGGATTTGGTAGAATTATTCAGCCCTTCCGAAAGCTGAAGTAAAAAGCCTTCATCCATGAAAAAATTCATCATTTAATTGCTAAAAAGCAGTTAAATTAACGAATTATTACCGACACTCCCATTCAAAAAACCCGTATTAAATTATTACATTCCTTTCATCCCTCCAATCGAGGGGGGAATCAGAAATACAAGTAAGAATTCTGCAAATACCATATCCTGAAACAGGAACGGATATTGCCATGGATTCTCTACATTTTTCGGGTGACATCGTTCATGGCAACTTCGTCCACTTATACATCCCCCCAGACAGGACAAACATACACGATTGTGTCGGGAGGCTCGACTTCCACTACATCACAGGTCGTCACAAGCGGGACTGTCGTAGATGGCGCGAAAATCGTAGCAAGTTCCACACCCGTATCTCCAGACTGGTCAGCGATCCCTCACTATACGGGCGTTCCCGGCTCGCAGATTATCGAAAATTCTGCAGGTGCACTCAACACTATAATCTCCGGGACAAGTTTTCCAGGTGGCGGGGCCATAGTCAGCCAGGAGCACTTCGTTTTTGAATCGTCCACCCAAACCATTCAATCTGGAGCATTCGCCAGTAATACAACGCTTGGCCCATTAGCGACGTCCATTATCGAAAACGGGGGTATCTCCTACAACGTCAATATTAGTGGCGGCTGGCTGACCTCCGGGGGCCTTATGACGATTCAGTATGCTCAGTATGCAGCAACACAGATCGTCTCCGATGGTGGAACACTTCACACAGCAACGGTAGGTATAACAAGTTCCAGTCAGCAACCAGCAAGCGGAACCCTGATCCTGTCTGGAGGAAGCGCTGACCATATCACTATAGGAAGCGGCGCAGTTCTTCAGAAATCCGGCACGCTCTCGGACGTCACGGTAGGCGTTAAGGGCGTCCTATCCGTCAGTGCAGACCAAAATGCTACAAACGTTACAGGCAATGGCGGAACGATCATTCTGGATCACAACGCTAATCTAACGGGAATTTTCAAGAATAACGCTCAGACGACAATCAGCTTTACCGACCTGGGAAATACAGCATCTACAGTCAGTGGCGTTTTGGTCCATAATGGCGGAAGCATCAGCCCCTCCAGTGGTTCTACTCTGGAAATCATGTCTGGCGGCCAGGTTCTGCACAGCATTGGGGTGGCAGACGATTTTTCCTCTCCTTATTATTTCCAGACTGCACCTTCGGGAAACGGACTGGATCTGGTTGTCGGCACGCCCTGCTATTGCCCCGGAACCCTGATCGCGACACCACAGGGAGAGCGGCCTGTCGAACAGCTTTCTATTGGCGACATCGTTCTCACTGCCTCGGGAAAGCATCATCCAATCCGCTGGATCGGACGGCGGGCCTATGATCCGATTTTTGCCTATGGAAACCGGGATATCCTGCCTATTCTGTTTCGTGCGGGTTCTCTTGGCGACGGACTGCCACGTCGGGATCTAATGGTTTCCCCGCTGCACGCGATGCTCATCGACGGACGCCTCATTCCGGCTCTTCATCTGGTCAACGACCTTTCTATTCTTCAGATCGAGAAACCCTCAGAGATCCGCTACATCCATATCGAGCTTGAAAGCCATGACGTCTTGCTCGCAGAGGGAGCACCATCAGAAAGCTTTCTGGACGATAACTCACGCGGGATGTTCCACAACGCTAGCGAATACGATGATCTATACCCGCAGACTTCCAAACAGCCTCCACGCTATTGTGCCCCCAGGCTGGAAGACGGGCCGGAACTCGCACGTATTCACGATCGCCTGAAGCAATACGCACGGAATTTTTTACCCCTTAAAGCCGCCTGATACTCCGAGGATAATTCGCTACCGTGCCGCACCCTCTGGCAGGTTACATTGATGTCTGCAATCGCAATCGTATCGCCGGATGGGCTTTAGATCTGGAGGAGCCTGATCAGCCTGTCTGCCTGCGGTTTTTTCAGAATGGCCGCCTCCTCGATGAGGTGACCGCTGAAATATTCCGTACTGACCTGACCGACTTCGCCAGAGCAGGATATTGCGCGTTTGACTGGTCCTGGCCTGAATGTCCTCCTCATGAAGGAGGCATTATTGAAATTCGGGACAGCAAGCATGACTACCCCCTGAACGGTTCCCCTTTTTATATTGAGCCTCTGCCCAGTGCTCTTGTCGGCTCCATAGATATTACTGACCGCCTACGTATTGCAGGCTGGGTCCGAGATGACCTGAATCTGGATCGAACAGTCTGGCTGACCGCGGTCATTGATGGCGCTCCCACCGCACATTTTCCAGCGAACCAATTCCGGCGGGATTTACGGGACGCTGGTTTCCAGTCCGGCCGATACGGCTTCGAATACGTATTCAGCACTGCGCTTGATCCGTTGCAAGACCATACTATCCAGCTTCTGCATGGACAGGAGCGTTTCGGAGATCCCGTTTTCTTACCACGGGCAGATCACCTGGATGATGCTTTCAAAAAGCATTTCAACGCCCTGATCCAAGGCCTGATTACACCGCAGGCAAGACGTGACGCCTTGTCTTTTCTCACAAAATCAGCAGATGCGCTTCGACACCAGAGCGCGTCAAACATTACCAGTCTCGAGGCTCGCACTCTCGCTCAAAAAGCCAGCCGCCGCCATGAGGACGCTCTCTCTTTTGCTCCCTGTGCGCTTTTCATAGATGACAGAGCTCCTGACCCCACAAGAGATGCAGGATCGGTCGCCTTGTTGTCTCACATACGAGCGACGCAGGCATTGGGCTACCGATGCTGTTTCATAGCCTCCCGCCTGCCCCCCACAGAGCAGGATCAGGCGCATCTGGCAGTTATGAATATCGACTGCCTTATGCCCCCGGTTTTCACGGGACCTGAAGAGGCACTCAAACGGCTCGGACCTGGGTTAGACGTAGTTTACCTGCATCGCCTGAATAATGCTGAAAGCTATGCTGCCCTGTGCCGCGCCTTTGCCCCAACAGCCACACTGATCTGGAGTGTTGCGGATCTGGCGTCCCTTCGCCTGCGCCGTCAGGCCACTGTGGAAAGCCGTCCGGAACTTGTGCGCACAGCAATGCGAATTGAAGTGCGGGAAAACATGTGTGCCTGGCTGGCCGATAGCGTTCTGACGCATTCTTCGATCGAAGCCAAGCAACTGGAGCGGATGGTTCCTACAGCCAATATCCATGTTGTGCCTTGGGCGGTTCCCGTCAAAACCCGTGCCCGTCGACATCAAAACAAACCCATCGTTGCGTTTGTTGCTCACTTTGCCCATGCCCCCAACACGGACGCTGCAAAATGGCTCATTCTGGATATTTTGCCGCGCCTTAAAAAACGCATTCCCAATCTTGTCTGTCGCCTCATCGGCAGCGCCATGCCGCATGCAGTTCACATGCTTGCAGACAAAGACATAGAAGTGACGGGGCACGTGTCCAACCTTCAAGAGACCTTGTCTGACGTGTCGCTCTGTGTCGCTCCACTCCGTTATGGTGCAGGGATCAAGGGGAAAGTTTTGGATGCGTGGTCTGTTGGGCTGCCAATTGTCATGACGCCCATTGCAGCAGAGGGGTTGGTCGATGCGTCCAATCCGCTATGGACAAAATCCATCGCTGACAGTGCGGAAGATTTTGCGGAAAAAACAGCTGCTCTTCTGGTGCCATCTGCGGCAAAGGCTCAGATAGCGGCCGCAAGGAAGCTGCTGAAAGAGCGTTTTTCCGAGAAAGCTATCCAAGCCAGTCTGGAAGACATTCTTCCGCCCGTGATGATCGAGCCACCCCCACTGCCAGAGGACAGGTCAGAACCCGTCCTGAACTGATAGTTTTCTAGAACCTGAATGTCACGTTGGACTGCGCATAGCTGCCACTTTGCGCCCCCGCTTTGCGCAAACTCTGTGATGCCATGAACCGCGCTCCATAGATCTGCCAGGTCAGATGATGGTTCAGCTGAAGCGTCAACGATGCCTGTGGTACGACGCCCACATATCCTCCCCGATAAGCATGAGCGAATGTGTATGGGCCAGATGAACTCCAGATCGCCCCGTTTGCGTTTTCCCGCCACATAAACGGTGCCTTCAGACGCAGGGATGCAAAGCCTTTCCATGGGGTAATGCTGATAACGGGAGACAGGCTGACCAGATTGGACGGTGAAATATAGGTCGTCGTATCCAGATAATTGGTCTGTGGATTGAACGGCGCCATGTACGTGCGCACTGTTCCGTTTCGACCATCCGAACCACCGGAATAGACATCAGCCTGCACACCCAGAAAGGGATGCAAAGGAGAAGGCGTATGTCTGTACCCTATGATCGTGTTGACGGCCCAGGCGCGAACGCTGCTTTTTCGCTCCGTCCCGGCATATTGAAATGTCCCGTTCTGATAGAGCGCCCCGACTGAATATTCGACGGATGCGGATGTTCCATACCAGCGAAATCCCAGATTGCCCCGAGAGGATGTTCCTTTAAGAACGCGCGCTGCTGTCGGCACCGCAGACAAGCCGCTGCTGTATCTGTACCGGATATAAAACAGGTCCAAAAACGAATGAACGCGCTCGCCACCAACGGAAAATGCTGGAACGATCATCGTGGTGTTTCCACCATAAAGACGCGTCCCGTAATCCTCGGTATTGTGGAACATGAGACGACTGTCTGTTTTCGTCTGAACGAAATCATATGCGTCCACACGGATCCGGGGCCAGAGAGCATAAAACCGGCCACCATTCCAGGACAGAGGAACGTTTGGAGTTTCACGATTGTAGAGCACGTAGGATGGGGCGTCGAGAAACTGCTGTCGTCCAAACATAAAGCCAGTCTGGGCGCCCGCAACCTTGCCCTTCAGCTCAACAAAGCCCTGTTGCAGGTCCAGCCTCTTGCGATATGTCGAGCCATATCCGAACCCCTTCCAGCCCCCTGCATCCGCGTTGATGAGCTGACCGAAAAAACGCACGTGCTCACCCAGATGCAAGTCTGCCCCGATCAGGTTCCGAACTCCGAAACGGCCCGACTGAGCCTTTCCACTGCGCCCCAGAAATGGCGCTTCCTCATACCAGTTTCGTAACCGCGATTCTCCCGACAAGGTCAGCCAGATCGTGCGACTATTGTTCAGGGCAATAAATTTGAGCGGATCAAAAAAATCCGTGCGCTTGCTTTTGTCTCGCAGGTAGCTCCAGTCCTCCGCCCAAGCCGCTGCGCCGTAGCGACCCACGGGGCCAAACCCCGCCGCTTCACCGTTTCCGTAGTTGAAATCACCCCACGGCCCCTGATGACCATTCGGTGCACGGTTCTGCTTGGCAGTGATTCGCCGTGGCTGGCCGACCACGCCGGCATGAGGATAATCCTGGATGATAGGTCGCTCGGTGGAAGGAACCTTGATCCACTCTTCCTCTGTCGGAGGGGACTCAATCGGACTGGCTTTCAAAGGAACGGTCTGGGCACCTGCGTGATGACCCAGGTTGACCGTCAACAGAAGCACTCCGGCAATGAGGCTTCTTTCATGACGGAAAGAGACGACAGAAAGAAGCATCGAGAACCACAATTTGACATGAAGAGGCAACGAAAACGAGTGAGCCTCATATTACACAGTATGTAAAGAGAGATTTTATTTATAACTTTTTTATTTAGTTGTTTATAGATCCGAGCGAGAGATGGCCATCTGGCCACGTGTCAGGTCTCGCAGGTATTCCGTGATCATGTCTGCCTCTTCAACAGGTACAGCGACCGTCAACCACGCACCTTCTGCATCAAAGTCACACAGTGTCTTTTCTGCCCGCCACCCCGGCAGTTTAGCTTCAACCTGCGCATAAACCGAGAATGGGCAATGAAACCGCAGGGGCAGGGTTTCGATCCGCTCGATTTTGGCAGCCTCTCGCAGACAGGCCGCAGCCGCACCGCCATATGCCCGGACGAGCCCACCGGCCCCCAATTTTACACCACCGAACCACCGGGTGACGACAACCATCACATTGTCGAAATCCTGCCCCTCAATCGCAGAAAGGATCGGGCGCCCTGCTGTTCCGGAGGGTTCTCCATCATCGCTGGCACGGTATCTTTGACCCGTCCGGAAGGCCCAGCAATTATGAGTCGCGTCCGGGACGGCAACCTCAGCAAAGAACGCCAGTGCTGCGGCTTCATCTGCAACAGGGGCCGCGCGCGCAAGGAAAGTGCTGCCCTTGATCACACTTTCATGTTCAGCCAAGCCATCGAGAGTCCACGTCATGGCTTCCATTGTGCCCCATGATGGCGGAAATGTCAGGTTGGGGTAGGGAAATTCTGCCCGTTCTGTTAAGGGTAGGCCCCATGTTTTCGGATCTGATCGGCCGGCTAAATGCCGCCTGTGCACGTCGTGCGCCACTGGTGGTGGTTCTGTTTGCGCTCCTCTGTGCGGGATGTGTCGCACTGAGTATCATGCGCCTGAGTGTGACAACTGATACTGGCAAGATGTTTGCCAGCACCCTGCTCTGGAAACAGCGGACGGATGAGATGAACCGTCTCTTCCCGCAGGATGACAATCAGCTCGTCGCCATCATCGACAGCCGCATCCCCGAACAGGGACGCGCCACGGCCCGCGCCCTTGCTGCCGAACTCAGCAAAGACCATGAGCACTTCGAAATGGTCAGCCTGCCGGGCGATAATCCGTTTTATAACAGTCACGGCTTCCTGTTTCTGGATAAGAAGGACCTCGAACCCCTTCTGGATTCCATCGTTTCAGCCCAGCCTTTTCTTGGAACTCTGGCAGCAGATCCTTCAGCCCGCGGCCTGTTCGGTGCCCTTGGCCTGATTGGGGACGGTATCAAGGCCGGGCAAGGCATTCCCAGCGGCTTCAACGGCGCTCTGGACGGCTTTGCGGACTCTCTGACCAAGGCCGCGGCTGGTCAGCCTCAGGATCTGTCCTGGCAGAATCTTCTTGTCGGTCGTCTGGCCGAGCTTGGCAGCCGCTACGAATTCGTCGTCACAAAGCCCAAGCTGGATTATAGCTCCCTTCAACCCGGAGAGGGCGCCACAACGGCGATGCGCAAGGCGATCGACAGCCTTGAATTCGTAAAGTCCGGTCAGGCCACCGGCAGCATTACTGGCGAGGTCAAGCTCAACGACGAAGAGTTCTCGACCGTTGCGCATGGCATGGTGCTTGGTCTGGTCGTTTCGCTGGTTCTGGTCGCACTCTGGCTGATTCTGGCCGTGCATTCGATCCGCGTCATTGTCCCCATTCTGCTGACACTGATTTCAGGCCTTCTGCTGACGACCGGCTTTGCTGCGCTTAGCGTGAAAGAACTGAATCTCATCTCGGTAGCGTTCGCGATCCTGTTCGTGGGCATTGCAGTGGATTTTGCCATTCAGTACAGCGTCCGCTTCCGGGGACAGCGCAACGAAGATGGCTCCATGCCGTCTCTGCATGACGCCCTTGTTCTTACCGGACAGGAAAGCGGTGCCCAAATTCTGGTCGCGTCGCTTGCAACGGCTGCGGGCTTTCTGGCCTTCACCCCGACAAGCTTCATCGGTGTTGCTCAGTTAGGCCTGATTGCTGGCTTCGGGATGCTGATTGCCTTCCTGTGCACCATGACACTGCTCCCGGCCCTGCTGACGCTCTTCCGGGCGAAGCTCGGGAAAGGTGAGCCCGGCTTCACGTTCATGGCGCCAGTTGATCACGTGCTGCGTCACAAGCGCAGAAAGGTCGTGGGCGTGTTCGCGCTTCTCGGGGTCGTGGGCGTTGCCCTGATGCCGCTGCTGAAGTTTGATGCAGATCCTCTCCACACGAAGAACCCGAACACGGAGGGCATGCATGCCCTTCATCTTCTGGAAGATAACCCCCTTACCACCCCGTATTTTGCTCAACTTCTGGTGCCGAATGTTGAGGATGCGGCGAAGAACGCGGCGGCTTTCTCCAAGCTGTCGAGCGTCCATGATGTGTTGTGGCTGGGGGCGCTTGTCCCGGATGATCAGACCGACAAACTGGCCATGATCGAGGACACGGCTTCCATCCTTCTCCCGACAATTACCGTTCAGGACCCATTACCTGCGCCGGATGCCGCGGCCATTCGGGCCTCTGCCATTGCTGCGGCGACTAAACTGGACAGCGTCAAAGATCAGCTCCCCGCGCCGCTGGAAAAAATCCGCCAGGCTCTCAACACGCTCTCGACAGCCCCTGACGCAACACTGGTCAATGCCAGCCATGCCCTGACGCGCTTTTTGCCGGATCAGCTCTCCATGCTCCGCACGGCGCTTCAGCCGAAGCCCATCACGATCGACAATATCCCCGACGATATTCGGAAGGATTACGCACTTCCTGATGGTCGCCAGCGCCTGACGATCCATCCCAAGGGACAGATTTCCGAGACGCCCGTGATGCACCAGTTTGTGTCCCAGTTGCGTTCGGTCAATCCGGATATCAGTGGGCCGGCCATGGAGATCACCGAAAGCGCGAACACCATCGTCCATGCATTCACGATTGCCGCCATCTCGGCTCTGATCATGATTGGCATCATTCTTCTGGTGGTGCTGCGCCGCATTCTGGATGCTGCTCTTGTTATGGCGCCGCTCCTGCTCTCGGCTCTCCTGACTGTCATCCTGATTGTCACGGTTCCAGAAACACTGAACTACGCCAACATCATTGCTCTTCCCCTGCTTCTCGGGGTTGGCGTGTCTTTCAATATCTACTTCGTGATGAACTGGCGTGAAGGTATCAAGGGGCCGTTGACCTCTCCGACCGCACGCGCGGTTCTATTTTCTGCCCTGACGACAGCAACGGCCTTTGGATCGCTGGCAACATCTGCTCATCCGGGCACTGCGAGTATGGGCCGTCTGCTTCTGATGTCGTTGGGCTGCACACTGATCTGCACACTCTTCTTCGTACCGGCGCTCCTCCCGAAACGTCCGATCGACGACGCCTAAGTAGACATAGTTCGTCACTAATGTGAACGACTGACCGCAACCGTTTCTCCACTCACAGGTTGAGACCTTCATAACGATGAAGGATCTCTCCGTGAGTGCAGACCATTCAGGACTTCCGCGCGGTATAGACCATGTCGGTGTGACCGTACCCGACATCAACCTCGCCATCCGCTTTCTCGAAGCCGCACTAGGCGCTGTTGCGCTATACCGCAACGTTACCCACACCCAACCCCAACAGGGTCCGCAGACAGAGAAGATACTCGGGCTGCCAACCGGCAGTGTGGTCTGGGAGATGTGTATGATGTCTCTGGGGCATGGACCCGGGCTCGAACTCTTTGAAATTCATGGCCCAGACCAGAGACCTGCCGTCCGCGCCTGTGACTTCGGCGTGCAGCACTTTGCCGTCTATGTTGACGATATTCATGCGGCCTGCATCCGCTTCACCAAAGCGGGCGGCGAACTTCTGACAGAGCCACAGGGGCAGCCTTCTCTCGAAGCTGGCCCCGGTAACATGTTCTGCTACGGCCGTGCGCCGTGGGGCATGATTATCGAGCTTCTGTCCACGCCCTCACGCAGCCGCTTTGACGATATCGCCCCAAAGCCTCGCTATCAGCCCCCAGCACGACATGAGGAACCATAAGCCATGCGCCCTATCTCTCTGCTGTTCGCTTTCGCTCTTGCTGTCACCGCCCTCTGCCACGCTGCTGAAGCTGCGGACCCTACACCCCCCACGGCGTATTACTGGCACAACTGGACGGACCATAATGGCGTCAGCCATATGACGCGCTGTCCGTTTCACAATTACATTCTGAAAACCATGTCCAAGCCAGCAGGCCCGCAATGGCAGGACCGCCTCAAGAGCGGACAGGCTCAGATCATTTCCACCGTGCAACCTCCACACTGGGATGGAAGCTGGCACCCTGACCCGAAAGTCCAGTGGATCATCCCTCTCAAAGGCACATGGTACGTCACCGCAATGGACGGAACACGTGTCGAGATGGGACCCGGGGATGTTTCTTTGGGTGAAGACCAAATGAGCCGTAAGGATGCGAAGGGTCACGTCGGGCATTTTGCAGGAAATGTCGGCGATGATGCTGTGACGCTCATGGTCATTCAGACTAATGAACAGCCGACCACAGATCAGCCCTGCCGGTTCAAATGAGGTGATGGTTTCAGAGTGGGTTGGAGAAAACTCTGTTTGTTATCCTAAAAAGGGGAGTTTTTTATCCGATAACATTCCGTAGTTATATTGAACTACACTTGCCAATACTTGCAATACAGAAGTATAACACACTTTGAAACAATAGTGTCGGTTATGACACACATTAGAAATTCTTGATGCTGGATGTGTTTGTTTCTATTGCGGACCAGTGACGTTTCCTTTCAATTTTGTAACCGAAGATACAGTTGAAACGTTACGCGCAAGGAAACCGCTTTTCATGTCAGCGTCTCCACCCAAGCAAGGTCGCGCCGGGATTTTCCGGAGCATGCCAACAGGTTTTCTAAAAATTACGCTCCTGGCAGGCATTTCATATAGTGCTCTGCCAGTCGCAGGAGCTCATGCGCAGGCTCCTGCCAAACAACATTCCACTACCAAAAAGAGTGCACCGAAAGTTACTGCTCCTGTTCAGCAGTCAGTTCCTGCACTTCCACCAACAGGCTCTACTGCTACGGCATCGAGAGTTACGCGTGTGCAGAAAAAGGATCTGCAACAGATCGAGTCTGTCCGCTCCGAAAATGTCACGGTGACCGGTTCGCTGCTGCATGATCCCAACGTCAACAGCATGTCACCCATCACGCATATCAGCCGGGCAGACATGGCGCGGCGTGGATTTGCCAACGTAACAGACGCATTGCAGGCCCTGTCCTCCAACGGCGCGGGCAGTTTGACCAACGCTTTCTCCGCCAATGGCGCTTTCGCAGGTGGCGCTTCCGCTCCCTCGCTCCGTGGTCTCAGTTCCGATTCAACGCTGGTGCTGATGGATGGGCAGCGACTGTCTTATTATCCCCTTTCGGATGACGGACAGCGCAACTTCGTCGATACCAACTGGATCCCGTCCTCCATCATGGAATCCACTGATGTTCTGGAAGACGGTGCGGCTACCCGTTACGGTGCCGACGCGGTTGCTGGTGTCATCAACTATGTGACCCGCAAAGAAATCAAGGGTTTTGAAGGCAATGCCGAGGGGGGCCTGTCTCAACGCGGCGATTCCGGACATCAGAAGCTTTATGCAACCTACGGCTTCGGTGATCTGCACCGGGATGGATATAACGTCTATATCAACTCCGAATACCAGCAGGACGATGCCCTTTATAACCGTCAACTTGGATATCCGTATAAAACAGGCGACCTGACCAAACTCGGTGGCGAGAACGGAAACACCAACGTTCTTGGGGCTGATGGCTCCATCTCGAATTTCGGTGCAACTCCTGCAACTGTAGTACGTCCAAGTAACGGTAGCACCAGTGGTGTTGGACCTTATCAGCTATTGAACACATCTGCCGGATGTGGCTCTTTTGGTTCGCTTGTCAGCGGATATGTAGCTGGAACACCCACAGGTTCTGTTAGTCAGGCCTGCACCCAGAATTCTGTGGGCGATTATTCACAGGTTTCTCCGTCCCTGCGTCGTATTAACGCCACAATCCATACAACAGTGCAGGTCACCCCGCGTTCCCAGTTGACCGCGATGTTCACCTATTCTCAGGCTCTTTCTACTTACACAGGGACACCTGTCAGTATCCGCGCGCAGTCGCAGGCTCGTGCAGCGAATACCCTCAGCACTCCTCTGCCGGTATACCTGCCTGACGGAACACGTAATCCCAACAATCCATTCAATGTACCTGCGCAGGTTATTGGTATGTTCAGCGATATTCAGCGCGTGAACACCCAGCTGAGCCAGAATTTCCGCGGCTCCGCACGTTACAATGGCTCCGCCGCATCCAACTGGGGCTCTGACTGGAATTACGACGTTAATTTCGTTGGCATGAACACAACGCTTGAACAGACTATTCTGGGCGTTCCGACAATTCGCGGAATTCAGGATGCCATCACCAATGGCACCTACAACTTCATCGACCCGTCCAAAAATACCAATGCCGTTCGCAAAGCCATTGCGCCGCCTAACGTCATGAATGCGCGCACGCAGGAATATTCTGGAGAAATGTCGCTTAGCAAAGGCCTGTTCAAACTGCCTGGCGGAACGGTCGATCTCGCGATTGGTGGCAACGTTCGTTACGAATCTCTCAACGACCCCAGTGCCAACCCTTACGATCCGTCCGATCCAACAGCGCAGTACACAGGTGCGATCAATCCGTTCAATGCGCAGGGCAGCCGTTGGGTTGAATCCGGCTTTTTCGAACTCGGTCTTCCGTTTCACAAAATGCTGTCTGGCAACATTGCTGGCCGATACGATCATTATTCAGAAGGCTTTAGCCACTACACGCCGAAGGCTGGCCTGATCTTTACTCCCGTCAAGCAGTTCTCACTACGCGGCACATTCTCCCGTGGTTTCCGCGTTCCAAGCTTTGCAGAAACGGGCGGTTCCAACGTCGGTTACACGACCTATCAGCCCCGCAATCAGGCCTGGATTAACCAGCATCTAAACCCGAACGGGACACCGGATACCTATGCTCAATCATACAGCATCGGATCAAATGTTGCTGGCAACCCGAACCTGAAACCAGAAATTGCCACCAATTTCACTGGTGGTGCGCTAATCAAGCCAACCGACTGGCTAAACTTTAGCTTCGATTACTATTACATCAAGAAATCAAATTACATCGCACCAAACCCAGTCAGCACCACCTCCGTTGCTGAAGCCTATCTGGCCGGTGAAAGTCTTCCGGCTGGCGTCAGCGTTACTCCTGAAATCGTCGACGCACAGCATCCGGATGCGCCGCCACGCCCTGCCCTCATTAATCTTGGCTACCTGAACACCAATAAGGTCGTCACAGATGGTGTAGATTTCAAAGTTTCTGCAACATCCCGTCTGCCAGGTGTCCTGCATGATGTGCGCTGGATCAGCACTGGCAGCGCTACGTATGTTCACAGCTTTAATCTGACAACGCCTGACGGGCAGGTGCAGCATTATGCTGGAACAATTGGTCCTTATGGTGCCGTTTCAGCGTCGGGAACGCCTCGCTGGCGCGCAAACTGGTCAAACACCTTCATTTACAAAAGCCTCGCTGTTACGCCGACGGTCTATTACACCAGCGGCTACAAGACGGTGGCTGAAGATCAAACGGGCCCAGGAACCCGCAATACCTGCTCCAGCTTCAGTTCCATCCAGCAGGCTTATACGCCTAGCCAGTGCCATACCAAGGCATTCTGGGATGTTGATTTGAACGTCAACTACCGGATCAATAGTCGTTGGAGCGTCTACGCGAACGTTTATAACCTGCTTGGTTTCAGAGCCCCATACGACTTCGCGACGTATGGCTCCTATCTGTACAACTCCGCATGGAGCCAGAAGGGACTTGTGTTGCGATCGTTCCATTTCGGTGTGAATGTGTCTCTCTAAGGCGTAAATTTAAGAGGGGGGCCTATTAAATAAGCCTACCCTTCTTGAAAAAATAAAAACAGGCCGGGATATTCTCCCGGCCTGTTTTTATTCCTCTATCAACCCATATGGTCAGGCGCTTTCTTTGACCTTGTGCTTGACCTTGACATCATGCCCCTTGAGCATTCCATGCCAGTACAGGCGGGGGAAAACTTCGGTTTTCAGGAGCCAAGCAAAGCGGCTGGGTTTCCGCTGATCATACGGAAAGCTCGGAGCAACCTTCCCGCCATACAGGAACTCTGCCAACACGACTTTGCCGTAAGACACTGTCAGTGGGCAGGCACCATATCCATCATACGCCCCTGTTTGAGGGCGGCCGTCGAGAGAGGCCAGCAGGTTCGCGACCACAACGGGAGCCTGCTCGCGCGCGGCAGCAGCTGTCTTGGCATTACTTGTGCCCAGAACATCTCCAGCGCCGAAAACGGTATCGTACTTCACATGACGCAGACTTGTAGGGTCTACATCCAGCCAGCCAGCGGCATTGGCAAGGGAGCTTTTCTTGACGAAGTCCGGGGCGGACTGTGGCGGAACAACGTGCAGCATGTCGAACGACCGAACAACAGTTTCGTCCGTGCCAACAATCTGGAAGGTGGCTTCACGTTTCTCCCCATCGACCTTGATGAGGTTCTCTTTCTTATGAAGATTGACCCCATAAAAATCGATCTGCTTCTGGAGGGAAGGCACGTAGTATGCCACGCCAAACAGCGCGTCGCCCGCCATGCAGAAATCGACTTCCGTGCGATGAAGCGACCCTTCCTTGCGCCAGTGATCGCTCGCCAGATAGACAATCTTCTGCGGTGCCCCAGCACACTTGATGGGCATAGGAGGCTGTGTAAAGAGCGCCTTTCCACCATCAAGATGACGAATGCATTCCCACGTGTAGGCAGCCGTTTCACGGGAATAGTTGGACGTCACGCCATTACGGCCCAGCGTCTCGGGTAGTCCCTCGATTTTATCCCAGTCCAACTGAAGGCCGGGGCATACAACCAGCCGACGATATTCCACCACACGGCCACTTTCGAGCGTCACCGTGTTCACGTCAGGATCGAAAGACACCACACTGTCTCGCAGCCAGGTCACGTCTTTCGGAATCAGGCCACCTTCCTGACGGAGCGTTTCCGCCAGCGTCATTACGCCGGCCCCAACCAGCGTCCAGCCCGGCTGGTAGGCGTGCGTCGTAGACGGTTCGATGATTGCAATCGACAGGTTGGGTCGCTGATGTCGAAGCTGCGCTGCAATGGTGATACCTGCAGCACCCCCACCAACGATGACGACGGAGAAGCGATCCTGCGGGTTGGAATCTGTCATGTTCGATGCTCCAGAGTCATAGGCTGACAAAAGAAGACCCTAAACCAGACGGGCCAGTCTTTCGGTAAGAAGAGTGTAGAACGCGTCGGAATCAATGTGATCAATCCATAACGCATTAGGGAGGCGATCGGTTATCTTCCAAAGATCGACAACGCTCTGTCCCAGACAAAGCGGTGCTTCAATCTCGATCTCGACGTTACATTCCCGTCCGGAGAACAGGTCTGGCCGAAGCAGCCAGCCAATCGTCAGCGGGTCATGGAGTGCACCGCCTTCCCATCCGTATTTCAGCTTCTCAAAGCGGTCTTCAGCACCCAGCATGCGGACAACCATATCGCCCACAGGGGTTCCGAGCGCAGCAATCGGTGCCAGCCGAACTGGAGTTGCGATGGCGCGATGGGTCACATCGAGGGGGAGCAGCGTGACAGGAATACCTGCACCCATCACGTTTTTCGCAGCGTGGGGATCAACGAAGAAGTTGAATTCCGCAGTTGGTGTGATGTTTCCACCTTCGCGCTGCGCGCCACCCATTGCGACAATCCGGGAAATTTTGGGCGCAATATCCGGGGCGTGCGTCAGGGCGTGTGCAAGATTGGTCAGAGGCCCCAGGCAAACCAGCGTGATGGCGCCTTTCGGCTCCTTCCGCAGCACATCGATCAGATGGGTAGCGGCGTCCATCGGCTGCTCACGGAGACGGGGGGTTGGCAGGTTAGCGCCCCCCATTCCGGTTTCACCGTGCACGTATTCCGCACTGATCGGCGCCTTATGAAGAGGCCGTGCGGCACCGGCAAAAACCGGTACATCCTCACGCCCTGCCAGTTCGAGCAGGGCGCAGGCGTTTTTCGTGGTCTGAGCGAGTGACACGTTGCCAGCAACGGTCATGATCGCTTCGACCTGCAGTTCTGGCGAGGCCAGCGCCAGCAGGATCGCCACGGCATCGTCCTGACCGGGATCCGTGTCGATAATAATCCGGCGGGGGCTGACCTGCGTCATCATGCGTCCTTTTCGTCGTCCTTGAACCAGGCTTCAACCGTCCCCGTGACCTTCAGCGTCATCGGACGGCCTTTGCGGTCCACGGCCTTGCCAACAGACAGACGTGCCCAGCCCTCGCTGATGCAGTATTCCTCAACATTGGTCTTCTCTTCACCCTTGAGGCGGACACCAACGCCGCGGTTCAGCACGTCTTCATTGTAGTATGGGCTGTCCGGGCTGGCGCACAGGCGGTCGGGAGGGGTATCGCTCATAATCGGTTCCTTTCTGTCTTCTGTGGCATCTTCTGTAGCGCCGGATGGCCTCACCTCCAAGTCAGGATGGCTCCCCGGAGACAACCGGCGCTGCTATGATGCGTTTTCCTCCTCAGGAGACCATGAGTTACCATGACATTCATTCGCTTCCGCCGAACGATGGGCGCTACACTTCTCAGCCTTACCTCTCTCGGTGCCGCCCTGTCCGGTTGTGCATCGCAGGATGACGGAGACTCCTATTCCGTCAGCGTCCCGGTGGCAGCGGGGCAGGCGATGCGTCTGGATCACATGATTTCTCATGTTCCAGGTCAGGCGTGGCGTCTCACTTATCGCAGCGCAGATGCCCGTAATCCGAAGCAGCTTGTTCGGGTGTCAGCGGAAGTTCTGGTTCCCGCGGGCAAGCCGCCCGTTGGTGGGTGGCCTGTCTTGGCCTGGGCTCATGGAGAAAGTGGCCTGCATCTGACATGTGCGCCTTCTGTTATGGGCCTCGGGACTGTGCAGGAACGCTTTTATGGTCCCTGGCTGCGACAGGGCTTTGCGATCGTTGCCACAGACTATCCGGGTCTTGGGGAGCCCGGCGAGGCATTGCTTCTCAATGCCCGTTCAGAAGGGATGAGCGTCCTGGATTCCGTGCGAGCTGCTCACGAACGCCTTCCTTCGATCTCAACGACAGTGCTTCTCAGTGGTCATTCGCAAGGCGCTCAGGCTGCTCTGGCAGCCTCTGCAATGGCGGCGTCCTACGCGCCCCAATTGCATATTCTGGGAACGATCGCTGTCGCACCGCCCTATCTGGATGCGCAGGGCGTTCAGGATCTTCTGCACCCTCGTAATCCGCACAACTTCTCACCGGTCGTTCCGGAACTCCTGTCTCTTGGCGCGTCTCTGGCTCAAGCTGACCCAGCCTTTGACGCCAACGCTGTTTTCACAGACCGGGCTCTTGCCCTCATGCACGACGCAGCAAACACATGCAGCTCGGATTTTTTTCCGCTGGTTCATCGTTCAGGCCTGACCCCCGCGACGATGCTCAAGCCCGGCGCCGATGCTGTATTGGCGCCAGCACTGAAATGGGCTGAATATCCGTCCCTGTCGCTCTCAACGCCTGTCATGATTGCGACGGGCGCGCAGGATCTGCATTCCTCCCCAACCGAGCAACGTCGTCTGGTGAATGTGCTGTGTGCAGCAGGCACCTCCGTCAGCCACACAACCTATGGCGGAGCCAGCCACAGCGGCACCCTGTCTGCCGTCACGACAGACGCCCATAGTTTCGCGCGGACCCTTCTTGCCGGACAGAAGCCCGCGAATAACTGCCTCGCACAATGACGATCCTTATTACAGGAGCCGGTTCTGGAATTGGTCAGGGACTGGCACAGCGCCTTTCCCGGCCTGGGCAGTTCCTGTCTCTGGGCGATATCCATCCGGAAGGTCTGGCGCTCACCAAGTCCCAGTGTGAGCCCCTGGGCTCAACGGTTCACACGCGCACTCTAGACGTTCGAGACCGACCAGAAATGGAGGACTGGATCAAGAAGTCTGCGTCCTCCAGACTGGACATGGTCTTTGCCTGCGCGGGCCTGACTGGCGGCCTTCCTCCTACCGCCGGGGATATTCCGTTGGTCGCGGAACGGGAACAGCATGCCAGAGCCATTTTCGAGACGAATCTGACAGGTGCCCTCAATACCGTTTTTCCCGCTATCGAGCAGATGCGACAGCAGAAACCAGATGCAAATGGCCAGCGAGGCCGCATCTGTGTGATGTCTTCGGTCGCGAGCTTCGTCTCTTATCCCGGCACACCGTCTTATTCAGCGTCCAAAGCTGCAATTGATCGCTTTATTGTTGCCAGTGCGCCCAATCTGGAGCGACAGGGCATTTCACTTACAAGCGTCTGTTGCGGTTTTGTGGAAACCCCGATGGTACAGGCCAATCGTTTTCCCATGCCGGGGCTGGTCTCCACGGACAAGGCCGTCCGTCGCATTTTACGCGGAACCCTGCGCGGTCAGAGGCGAATTATGTTTCCCTTCTGGCTGGGGTTAGGAGCGCGCCTGACAGACCTTTTGCCGCCGCGCCTAGCTGAACTTTATTATTGCAGGCAGCCTTCATCCCAACCAGGCGGAATGCCCGATTACTGACCACTCTCACGGTACGAAAATGACTTTTCGTGTCCTAATAGTAATGACCCAAAGACCATAATCGGGGATAAGCTGTCGGCATGAATTTCTGCCGCTTTTTCATTGACCGCCCCGTCGCAACAATCCTGATGTCTCTTGCCATCTTCATGGCCGGCGTCATCTGCTATCCTCTTCTGCCTGTTGCGACGATGCCTGATGCCACCACAACCAACATCATGGTCGTGGCATCACAGCCGGGTGCGGACCCGCAGCAGATGGCAACCTCTGTCACGACCCCGCTGGAGCGGCGTCTTGGCTCCATTGCCGATGTGAAGAGCATTGAGTCTGACACCAGTCAGGGTCAGGCGCAGATTTTCATTGAGTTCTCGTCCTCCCGGAACATTGACGGTGCCCTGCGAGACGTACAGGCCGCTCTTCGAGCTGCCCGCAGCGATCTTCCTACCGGCACGCTGGACGATGATCCGCAGGCCTTCAAACTGGATGGCAGTGGTTTCCCGGTTTACCTGCTCAGTGTCACGACAGACCAACTGACACAGGCCGAGCTCTATGATGTGGCCAATATTCAGGTCAAACCCTATCTGGCCAAGGTCAAAGGGGTAGGGCGCGTCGAGGTCGTTGGTTCATCGAACCCAGCCGTTCGCGTAGAGCTTAATCCGGGGCCTTTGTATAAGTGGGGCATCGGGCTTGAGAATATCCGCTCGGCGCTCGCCTCTGCCAATGCCTTCACGCCAAAGGGTTTCATCGACAGTCATGGCACACGAATGCTGCTGTCGACCAACGACCAGGCCGTCAAAGCAAGCGAATACAGGGATCTGATCGTCGGGTACCGAAACGGACTGTATCCCGTTCGCCTCAAGGACGTCGCAAACGTCTACGATGGTGTGCAGGACGTTTATCAAACGAGCTACATCAATGGTCACCGGGCTATTACGCTCATCGTTTCTGGTCAGCCTCATGCCAACACCGTGGCGATCGTGGACGGGATCAACGCTAATCTGGACAAACTGCGAGAGGGTCTGCCGGGTAGCGTCAAACTGACCGTTGGCCTGGATACATCCCGCTCCGTTCGCGCTGCCCTTGACGATGCGAGAGACGCCCTCATCATTTCCGTCATTCTGGTGGTCTTGGTCATCCTGCTTTTCTTCCGCAGGGTCATGACCACTGTCATCCCGGCCGTCACTGTTCCGATTGCCCTGTCCGGCACACTAGCTGCGATGGCTTACTTCAACTTCACTCTGGACGTTCTATCTCTGATGTCCCTGACGATTGCTGTCGGGTTCGTTGTCGATGATGCCATTGTGGTGCTTGAGAACATTGCGCGGCACATTGAAGATGGGATGGATCATTACGAAGCCAGCATTGTTGGCTCGTCGGAAATCGGCTTCACGGTCCTGTCCATCAGCGCCTCGCTTGTTGCGGTGTTTATTCCTCTGCTGTTTTTGCCGGGAACTGCAGGCTCGATCATGTTCGAGTTCTGCATGACGATGATTTCTGCCATCGTAATTTCAATGTGGCTGTCCCTTACCCTGACGCCCATGATGTGCGCTCGCATGCTTGAAATTGATCATGGAACTACGCCACGCAAAGGCCTGACAGGCGTCATCATCCGCATTACTGAGGCAGGGCTGGATGGCCTTGTACGTCTTTACGCCCGCTCCATGCACTGGTGCCTGAGGCACACGATCCTTATGGGTCTGACCCTTCCATTAAGCTTTATCCTGCTCGTCGGTTCAGTAATCGTCATGCCCAAGGAATTTATCCCCGAGCAGGATATTTCCCTGATTGGCAGTCGCATCCAAGGCGATGCGACCATGTCCTTTGATGAAATTGACCGCAGGCTGCGGGCTGTCGGTGCGATTGTACAGCGCGACCCGGACGTAACATCCACAACCATTTTCAGTAACGATAAAAACTCTGGTCAGCTCTATCTGCATTTGAAAGAGAAAAGCGAGCGCGCTCCAGTCGCGACAGTATTGGCACGTATCCGCAAGGCTGTCCCCATCGAACCAGGGGCAGACGTGATGTTCTGGAATGTGGGGGGCAACAGTCAGGGGGGAAGCAGCCAGAAGAACACCGGTGCTTACCGCTATGTTCTGCGCAGTGAAGATATTGCCAGCCTCACGGGCTATCTTCCCAAAATGCTGGGGGCGCTGCGGGCCTCAGGAAAGCTGGTCAACCTTTCTTCTGCGACAGAAAGCCAGTCCGTCGCCGCTTACGTCACGGTCCATCGCGATACGGAAGCGCGCTATGGCATTACACCGCAGCTGATCCAGAATGTTCTGTATGATTCCTACGGCCAGACCATCGTCTCCACGATCCACCTTCCCCTCACGACACACCGGGTCGTCATGGTTCTGGGCCCGCAGTATCGAACTGATCCCAACATGCTGCATCAGGTCTGGATTTCAACCTCTGCTGGCACAGCAGCGGGCGGTGTGGCGTCCAACCTGATTAGAGCCAAAGCCTCCACCAGCGGGACTGAAAGCACGTTTGCATCTCTTGCAACGGCATCTATTCAGAACTCACTGGCCAACCAGATTTCCGGAAACAGTTCCAGCGGTGCCGCTGTATCGTCTTCGACAGAAAAGATGATTCCGCTTGAAAACGTGGCCTCAATTCTCTGGAAACAGCAGCCGCTCGATGTCACCCATCGTTCGGGGTATTATTCAACGGCCATTTCATTCGATCTGGCGCCCGGCGTTACCTATGCTCAGGGCGTGCAGCTCATTCAGGACACACTGAAAAGCACCCATGCTCCAGAGGGTGTTCTGGGCGAGTTCACAGGGACAGCGGGCGATACAACCAAAGTCATGATCAATGCACTGCTGGCGTTCGCAGCAGCCATTGCCGTCATGTATATTGTGCTTGGCATTCTGTATGAGAGCCTGATTCATCCCATCACCATTCTCTCCACGCTGCCCTCTGCCGGCATTGGCGCTATCATAGGGCTATGGTGTTTTGGAATGCCCTTCAGCGTTGTTGCTGTTATTGGCATCATCCTGCTGACAGGCATCGTGAAAAAGAACGCCATTCTGGTGATCGACTTTGCCATTCACGCAGAGCGCCATGATGGATTGTCGCCCAAGGATGCCATTTTCAAGGCATCAATCACGCGTTTCCGCCCAATTCTCATGACCTCTCTCGCTGCGGCCCTCGGTGCTGTGCCGCTTATCATCGGGCATGGTTACGGGAGCGAGATGCGTGCCCCGCTGGGCGTCTCTGTGCTTGGAGGCATGATCGTAAGTCAGTTGCTCACGCTTTATACCACCCCGATCGTCTATCTTTGGATGGATGCGATTGGAAAATGGGTCCGGCGAATGATGCTCCGCATTGGAAAGCTCTTCCAGCACCGCGCGATGCCCAACAGCGTGCAGAACCAGAGTTAAGCCAGACGAGCGAACTGCTTTTCATTTTTGAGCCTGAAATGTATCAGCGTTTCAGGCTTCTTTATAACGTCGGCAAGCTCATGGCTGCGGGACGGTTTCGGCTGTCAGCAGAAAGAGGGGCAATGTCCGGGATGACCTCTACTTCAGTTCGTCCGGTGACGCGCCCCGTCAAAACCATGTGGCTGTTAGCATTGTAAATATGAACAGTATCGCCCTTGCCGCCTGCCTCCAGAACAGTTCCTGACACTGTCAGGCGAACTCCCGGCAGGGTGTATGACAGAACCACGGGTGATCCCCGCCGCACTAATTGAGGGTGCACAAGTTGCGAGGACGCCAGAACCTGTCCCGTAGACAGACTGCCTCTTGCTTCCAAGCCAACTGCATCATCAACGGTCTGCAACGCGTCTTCAGGCACATCGGATGACCGGACCAAAGTAACACTCACATCTTCAGGCAGCACAGGCTGCCCAGGATGAAGCCCATGACGAAGCGTCACGGCCCGGACCTCCATGGTCACGGAGCCATTCACCGAAAAGGATGTTGCTTTCCCACCCGATGTAGCTGGAACCTCCATCCGGGCATTGAAATGGCCACCCCCTCGTGGTGGACGCTCCAGATGCAGAAGAACTGGAGCCGCCTGATCCTGCGCAGGAACTGGCACAGACCGAAAACCACTCAGGGTAATTTCAACATGAGCGTCCTGAGGCGAATCCAGCCCCTGACGCAAAACCGGTAGAATATCATCTTCCCCGATTAAACGTGTTGCCCGCGTCACGGTCGTGGAGACCAAAGGAGATGCATCGGGCCAGTCCACACCAAACTGTGCGGCAATGGCTGTCAGCTGTGGGCCACCCACAACATAGCTTGTACCGAGCGCAGGAGCGTCTCCGATATCGGCGTCCTGCGCTAACGTCAGGCCTGAAAACAGATCGGAAAGGTGAACACGGGCGTGATCGATACTGATATTCGTGCGGAGCGTGGCCGCATGGACGGAACCCGTTGCGACAACTGAAAACACCAGCAGTCCGACTTGCCACCACCTTCCTTTCACGCTCAGCGGCCGCCAAGGTTGTTGAGCGTCTGCATCATGTCGTCTGCTGACGTAATGACCTTGCTGTTCATTTCGTATGCACGCTGCGCCGTAATGAGATCTGTAATTTCCGTCACAACATTGACGTTCGAGTTCTCAACATAGCCTTGCATGACACTGCCATAGCCCGTTGTATTCGGGGTTCCGAGCATCGCATCGCCAGAAGCTGTGGTAGGCGTGAACAGGTTCTGGCCCATCGCGTCCAAGCCATTTTCATTCGTGAAGGTCGCCAGCTGGAGCTGACCGACAACAGTTGAATTGTTCTGCCCGGCGACGGTTACGCTGACCTGCCCGGACTGATCAATGCTGACACTCTGGGCGTTATTGGGGATCGTGATGGTCGGGCTTAGCTGGTAGCCATCAGCTGTGACGAGCGATCCCGTATTGTCCATCGAGAAGGTGCCATCTCGCGTGTAAGCCAACTGTCCGGAGGGCAGCTGGATCTGGAAGTATCCCTTGCCCTGCACGGCTAGATCCAGAGAGTTACTGGTCTGTTCAAGACTACCCTGATCGTTGATGCGATAAATAGCGGCTGTTTTCACGCCCAGACCAACCTGTGCACCAGCAGGCACAGTCGTGCCTGTATCAGACGAACTCGTGCCGACCCGGCGGATATTCTGGTAAATAAGATCCTGAAACTCAGCACGGGACCGTTTGTATCCGGTCGTACTCATGTTCGCGATATTGTTGGAAATGGTTTCAACGTTGGTCTGTTGGGCCTGCATGCCCGTTCCAGCGATGTCGAGTGCGCGCATGTGGCTTTATCCTTGTCCCGTCAGGACGTCTATCAGGCGGAGACCTGAACGATTTTATCGATGGCGTTCTGCTGACGTGTCGCCTCGGCGTTGACGAACTGCGCCATGAAATCGAAATTGCGCTGGATATCCATCATCTTCGTGACCTCGGACATCATCTGCACATTACTGCCCTCGACCATACCTTGCAGGATCGAAGGCCTGTCCACGGCATCGGTTGGCTGGTCTGATCGGAGAAGATGACTGCCCTCAGCCTGGAGGGTATTATTGTCCCGTGCAGTGACGATACCGATCTGCCCGGCTTCACCGGTTTCAGTGGTTATGACACCGTCCGAAGAAATGGTGAGTTGATGATCCGTTACTGGCAGCACGATGGGCTGCCCTTCCCGGTCCAGAAGGGCGTTACCACTTTCGTCAACTACCGTTCCGTCCTGCTGCTTCTCAAAACGGCCAGCGCGCGTCAGTCGCACACCGTTGGCGGTTTGCACCTGGAAATACCCCTCTCCACCCAAGGCAAGATCGAGCGGGTTTCCCGTCTGCTGCATGTCGCCCTGCTGGAAGTCACGATAGGTTGCGCGATCCTGAGTATAGGCCTGGGTCTCAGCGCCTGTGGGCTGGGTACTTCTGTGCTGCCGGGAAAGGTAGTCACTGAACAGAACGTTTTCGCGTTTGTAACCAACCGTGGAAGCATTGGACATGTTGTCTGCCACCACCGACATGGCGCGTTGCTGAGCATCCATGCGCGAAAGGGCAATATAGGTGCTGTTCTCCACGGCTGAAGCTCCGGCATTCCACTGTCATGGAGGAAGCTTAACTGTCAGACCCTTTCCCAATCGTTAACTGCACCAGTCAGGACGAGTCGTCCTGACGGTATGGAGAGCCTGCTGCCAGGGCTTCGGCTTCATCCAGAAGAGCGCTCCGCTCTTCCTCAAGAAAAGCCGCAACAGCTCTTCCCAGTCCCGGATCCAAAAAGGCGTGCGCCGAGCGCGTAAGAGCTGGCAGATAGCCGCGCTGGATCTTGTGTTCCCCCTGCGCGCCAGCTTCCACACGGGTCAACCCATGGGCAATGGCAAAATCGATGGCCTGATAGTAGCACAGCTCAAAATGGAGGAAGGGCCACTCACCGTCACATCCCCAGTTCCGCCCGAAGAGAGTATCTTTTCCCATCAAATTCAGGGCCCCAGCCACAGGGCGTCCTTCATGCTGCGCGAGCATCAGGACGACGCTATTGCCCAAGCGCTCTGAAAGCATCGGGAAGAAGCTTTCAGACAGGTAAGCACTCCCCCATTTTCGATCGACCGTAGACTGATAGAACCGATAAAAGGCTTTCCAGTCCGCAGCGGTAATGTCTGCGCCTTGCCTTGTCACGAATGTAAGGCCAGCGGTCTGGGCTGTTTTTCGTTCCTTGCGAATGGCCTTGCGCTTACGGGATGACAGGGCATTCAGGAAATCCTCGAAAGACGCGTATCCCTGATTTTGCCAGTGATACTGAATGCCCAAGCGCTTGAGGTATCCGGCGCTTTCAAATGCCTCCATCGAGGCGTCATCGCAAAATGTCGCATGCACGGAGGACAGACCTAGTTGCCCGGCTGCTTGCATTAAAGCCGATGCCAGCGCTCGTGCGACGGCCTGTGGTTCCACCTGATCAGGCCGGACAAGAAGGCGTGGACCGGGGACTGGAGAAAACGGAACCGCGCACTGGAACTTGGGATAATAGTGCCCTCCAGCCGCCTCATAGGCCCGGGCCCAGGACTGATCGAAGACATATTCACCCATGGAATGGGCTTTTCCATAAAGAGGAGCGAGCGCTGCAATTGTTCCATTGGGAGCGCGTAGTGCAGCATGCCTGACAAGCCATCCGGTTCGGTCTGCGACGGATCCACTGTCTTCCAGAGCCGAAAGAAACCCGAAGGACACAAACGGATTTTCGTCGCCGGCGCATGCATTCCATTCAGCCGGGCCGATTTCATGGATGGACGCATGAAGCGTCAGCGTCCACTCAGTCGTTTCTGATGGTAGGGGAGTAGAGGCGCTCATGACGGCTGATCCTGCAAACGTACATAACCCATAGGGCAAACGTGTTGATCAGGCATGGAAAAGACAACGTTTTGCTGTCTTTTCCATGAAGTTGGATGGGAAAGAAGCCCATCCAGTCCGGTGAAATCAGACGACTTCGAACAGGGCTTCCACTTCAACCGGTGCATTCACTGGCAGGCTTGGAACGCCGATTGTGGAACGGGCGTGACGACCTGCATCTCCGAAGACTTCAACCGCGAGATCGGACGCACCGTTCATGACAACAGCATGTTCCGTGAATTCAGGTGTGCAGGCAATGAAACCGCCGAGACGCACAACCCGCTTGATGCGGGACAGATCACCGCCCAGAGCGGCCTTGGCCTGGGAAATGACGTTGATGAGGCATGCGCGTGCACAGGCTACACCTGCATGATTGGAGACTTCGTCGCCCAGCTTGCCGGTAATGAGCAGCTTACCATCCACGAGAGGAAGCTGACCCGAAACGACCAGCAGATTGCCTGTCAGGACAGTCGTAACGTAATTCGCAACCGGTGCAGCAGCTTCCGGCAGTGTGATTTCAAGGGCGGCGAGACGATCTTCAGGGGTGTTGGACATGAGTGTTCTCCTGTGAATGGACTGTCATGTTGAAGCGCATAGACGTCGATGCCAAGGGTGAACCGTCACACGGCTGATCCCTCTTCGCCGGCAAGTGTTCGGCGACTGCGCTCAAGCTCTTCGGCATAGCGACGCAGAGCGTGCTGTTCCGTCAGGATACCAACCACCTGACGGGACTGAAGATCTTCCACGACAACGAGGGCATCGGCTTCTGCACGTTCGAACAGTTCCACGGCTTCACGAACTGTCAGCAAAGGCGTCAACATGGCGTTTTCGAAATGGGCGAGGCTCTGCACGGGCGTTGAGGCCGCAGGAACGGCTTGGAGCTCTGCCACATTAACCATTCCCACATAGCGGCTGTCCCGATCCAGTAGGACAATTCTCTGCGCGGAGCCCAACGGAAAAAGAGCCTGTGCCCGGTTCAGGGGGGTGTCAGAAGAGATGGTTCGTACCTGTCCACGCATCATGCGCCGAACGTTCAGAGAGCGCATCCATCCGATATCCACGGCAGAGCGAATGGATTCACCGCGCAGATGAAAGCGCCATGTGGCGAAGCTGTAGCCGAACAGACGTCTCACAGTGAGGAGCGACAGAACAGCGGCTACGAATGTTGCACCACTCATGGAAATACTGCCTGTCAGTTCCAGAAGCAGGCACACCATGGTCATGGGGCTACCGATGATGGCCACGGCCATGGCGCTCATGCCAATCAAAGCACAAGCTGTCAGGGACACTGGCGCCAAGCCGACCCATTCAAGCAGCGCGCCATACACTGTCCCGGCCAGGCTACCGAGGTACAGAGATGCAAAGAATAGCCCCCCGCGGAATCCGGAGCCGATGGAAATGCAGGAGGCCAGCGCTTTCAGTATCAGCAGGCCGAGAGCCAGACGGGGCGTAATCCATCCCGCAAAAACCACTCGCATGGCGTCATGTCCCGCCGACAGGACTGACGGGTGAATAACTGCTAACCCACCAACCATCAGTCCGCCGACAGCAGGCTTCAGCCACACGGGGCCAGGGAGCTTGCGAAACAGAACCTCGGTCTGGGTCACACAATACATCACGCCGATGGCGGTCAGAGCAGACAGAATGCTGATGACAACAACACTGACACTCCCATCCCACGTCAGGGTCCCCGGATCTGCAATCACAACCGCGGCAGGCATGTGACCAAACAGATGCGCCACACCCACACCGGCAAGAGCCGCAACAGCGACGGGTGACAAACTGACAAGAGAGTAAGAGCCGATCACGAGTTCAAAGGCGTAAAAAGCTCCCGCTACGGGCGCGTTGAATGCAGCACCGATCGCCGCGCCAGCAGCCGCACCCACCAAAACGCGCAGATCTTCACGACGGACCCGGAAAGACTGGCCAATGCGGGACCCAAGAGCAGAGGCAATCTGTGTAAAACCTGCTTCGAGGCCGATTGAGCCCCCTATGCCATTGGACAGGATCGTTTGAAGTGCAACGAAGATGCTGTCTCGCACAGACATGCGACCACCATGCAGAGCATTGGCTTCAATGGGATCGACCGGACGGCGTGGCATAACTTTTGAAACCACCGCACCGAATATTCCAAGGACAAGGCCGCCCAGTGTCAGGACGAGGAGGAGACGCCATGGAGGGAGCCATGTCAGGCCGGAAAGGTGACCGTCCACCGTGTTCCCGCGACCGAATAGTGCGCTGTGAAGAAACAGGGTGACGGTTGTAACAATCACAACACACAGCCCAGACAGTCCCCCGACCACGGCAGCCAGAACAGTCAGCCAGATCTCGTCAGCGCGCACCATCGCACGCAGCGTCACGGGAGCCTGGGTGGGGTGACGAACGAGCTCGCGCAGATGGCGATTCACGCGAAAACGCAATTCGTTACGGGTGGGACTGGTGGACAAGAGGTCTCCCCGGCGGCAGGTGTAGTTCTGTTTGGCTGGAACGCTGCTTGCGATCAACCGCTGTCATGGAAGGATCATGCATGAAACTCAACGCCATCGAACGCGGAGACGGACAGGAACCGGTCGTTTTCCTGCACGGACTGTTTGGACGCGCCCGTAATCTTGGTTTTCTTCAGCGTGAGGCAGCCCAGACATTTCGGACGATTGCCCTGGACCTTCGCAATCACGGAGACAGTCCGCACGGCCCCGTTAGCTACGCTGCGATGGCGCAGGATGTTCTGGAAACCCTTGATGATCTCGGGGTCGATTCCTTTTCGGTCGTCGGACATTCCATGGGTGGGAAGGTTGCAATGATGCTCGCTCTGGCAGAGCCAGACCGTGTAGCCCGCCTGATGGTCGCTGATATGGCCCCCGCGCGGACCCAGCAGGGCCATGGCGACATGATTACCCGGCTGGATGCCATCACGTTTCCGCCAGAGCTGACCCGGAGTGGTGCGCTGGACTTGCTGGAACCCGTCACAGGCAGCAGAGCCGTTGCGGAACTGATGGCTCAGAATGTTCACCTCGATGGCACGCCGGGCTGGGCCATTGGGTTTGATGATATTACGCACGGGATACGTCTGATCGAAGATTGGCCTGAAATTCAGGCTATTCCTTATGAAGGGCCTGCTCTGTTCCTTCGTGGTGGCAATTCCGACTATGTCAGGCCGGAGCACCATCCCCTGATCATGGCACTGTTTCCCCATGCCCGGATACAAACTCTGGAGGGCGCAGGTCACTGGCTGCATGCGGAGCAACCCCGCCCTTTCATTGCTGAAATGATGGCGTTCCTCAGCGAACCGGCCAACTCTCCAGACTAACCCGTCAACACGTTGGGAGCAGTTTTTCGCCCTCCTTCCGCCACGCGCCAGCAATACCAGGCCAGCGCGGAGCGATGTGGGGAAAAGGGAAGCGTTTCAATTTTCAGGGCTTTGGGCTTCGGAGCAATGTCCAGCCCTTTAATCCGGCGCCAGCCTTCCCGGACACCAAAGTCATCCACCGGCATCACATCGGGCCGGTTCAACGTCAGCATCAGCAGCATCTCGACGGTCCATCGTCCGACACCACGAAGGGTTATGAGCCGCTGGATCAGGTCCTCGTCTTCCAGTGCATCAGCGTCTTGTCGGCTGGGCACAAGCCCATCCAAGCGAGCCTGCGCAACGCCCCGCATGGCACTCTGCTTGCTGGCAGACAGGCCGCAGGCACGCAAAGCATCTTCGGACAAAGCAAGAAGGGCATCAGGCGATGGGGGCGTGCCATCCTCGGACGCCTCAGGGCCAAGAAGGCATAGCCGCCCGAAGATACGGCGCGCAGCCACACCATGGAGCTGTTGCCCGGCGATGGCACGGAGGAGGGCGTCATATGGCTCCTGATCGCCTCTTCCCTGAAGGCGACAGGGACCAATCCTGCGAACTGCGGCTGCAACATCCGGATCAACGGAAAGACACGATATGAGACTGCCTGTCATGAAGCTGTTTTTCCTGCCAGGAACATGGCGCTTTGTCTCTTTCGTGAACTGCCCATTACTGCCATGATAGTGACAGACGCAATGCCCACCCCCAGACCGGATACCAGCCTGCCGGATGACGAACCCGCCCGCCCTGGTGCATAAAGCCTGGCGATGACTTGCCGCCACCTTTCCTCTTTTGAGCAGGCCCGCAACGTATGAGCGGGAAAATGCCGTCTGCCAATGGCAAGGTGGAGCGTCGCGAGCCAAAGCTGTTCGCTGCGTCCTTACGCCCTGTGAATGCACATCTTCAGTCACCGAAGGGATTCCGGTCCCGACTGAAGGATTATGTCCCACCTGCGAAAAGCCCGGTTCGTCCCGTCCTGACGCCCATGATGCGCCCACAGACCATTGTGGAACCGGGGCCGACTGTTCCGTTCTGCATTTCTGCTGGCCTTCATGCGGCAGTCCTCGCCCTGCTGCTTACGCAGCATCAGGGCGTGCATGGTTCACCTGCAGGAAGTGAGCAGCCACAGGTTGAGATGGTCTTTGACCAGCCCCCCTCAAAAAGCAGCATGCAGGGACCGCGCGCCAATGATCAGGGGGGCGCTCCGCCACCGCCACCTGCCCAGAGCCAGGAAGAAACCCAGCAGGAACAGCAGCAGCCAGAGCAACAGCAATCTGCCCCGACACCTGCCGTACCGACGCCTGAAACGCCGTCGGCCCCGCCCGTGCCCGAAGAGTCGTCGTCCGAGCTTCCCAAGACCACGCCGTCTCAGCAGGTTACGCCGGGCGCCGCACCCAGCCAGCGAAGCACGCAGACGACGTCGCACAGTCATCGTGCCCATCGCTCGAACCGATCGCAGAACAACAATCCGCTCGCCCATCCGATGGATCTGTCCTTCGGTGAACAGCCGTCACCCTACCGGCATCGTCGTGGACGTGCGGCAGGCTCGGGCGGGCCGATTGACATGTCGCTAGGGCCGCTCAGCATGAATGGCGCCATTAACGCGCCTTATCAGACACGCACCAGCGTGAAGGGCGTCAGTGAAGACTACGGCAGCGAGATTGATCGCTGGATCCGGTCTCACATGTATTATCCGGAAGATGCCGCCCGCGCCGGAGAGGATGGTCCGTCTTCTGTCCATGTTGTTCTGGACAGATTCGGGCATGTGAAAACAGTCCGGCTAACGGGCCAGTCCGGCTCCTACTCACTGGATGCTGCCACGACGGGCATGTTCCAGGGGGCCAAACTGCCGCCCGTGCCGCCTGACATGAAGGGCGACCACTTCGATATCGATGTGACGATCAATTACATTCTGATCCGCCGCTGATCCGCAGTTTCGACATCGGCGAAGTGATCCCTTACACTTCGCCGGTCTCTTTATCACTGTTCCGGAGCCCTGATGCGCCGTTTCCTGCCTGTTCTGCTGCCCCTCTGTCTGGCCGGCTGCTTCAGCATGCCCCGCCCCTTCTCGGACCCGGGACAACAGGCCCGGCAGCTCGCAACGGCAAACCTGCCTCCTGCCCGACTGGCCGTTCCAACATCTTCTGAGTCCCTGTTGTCCGATGATGCTGCAAAGCTGTGGGCTCATGACGTTGCGGAAGCCATGGTGGCGCAGTCGGTTCCGGCTATTGCCCAACCGAAAAAGCCTGGTGACTGGTGGCTGAAACTGAGCGCAAGCACTCGCAACGGAGCGGTGGTGCCGCACTACGTCATCATGACGCCTGAGGGGAAAGCACGTGCTGAAGGCGATGGCGCGCCGGTTGATATGGCAGGCTGGAGTGCGGGAGATCCGTTGGCCATTAAGGGCGCCGCCATGCAGGAGGCTCCTGAACTGGCCAATCTCCTGACAGGTATCCAGGCGGATATGATGCAGCAGGACCCTCACAGCCTCATGCGCCGTGCCGCTCATATCTATTTTGAAGGCGTTAAAGGAGCGCCCGGCGACGGAAATACCTCTCTAGCCCGGGCGTTCTATGCATCGCTGCCTGACAAAACAAACTCTGTGCAGACCAACGCCAAGAACGCGGATTTTACGGTTCAGGGCGTCGTGAAGGTCACAACTGCGGGGACAGTCGATAAAACTTTGATGCAGCACATCGAAATCGTCTGGCATGTCATCACACCAGACGGCAAGGAAGCCGGGGCAGCAACACAGCTTCACGATGTACCGGCTCATTCGCTGGATAATGCGTGGGGTGATACGGCGATCATGGCTGCTGAAGAAGCCGCAGGCGCTGTACGCACCATCATCACCAATTATTCTGGCCGGGAGCACAAGCCGCTGCCCGCGTCGACACAAACTGTGAAACCATCTGACGCAAAGCACGCTTAATTTCAGCTCACGCATTCTGTGAGCCCTGTTTTCGAGGTTTTCATCCTCTGCCCTTCATGCCCTCGGAAAGAGAGCCGAATGCTTGCCCGCGCGTCACAGACTAAAGAATCCCCTGTCATCGTCTGGTTCAGGGATGACCTTCGCCTAGCAGATCACCCCGCCCTACAGGCTGCTGTGAAAACCGGGCGACCGCTGATCTGCGTTTATGTTCTTGATGATGAGACACCTGCACTCCACCGTCTGGGAGCGGCATCCCGGTGGTGGCTTCATGGCGCACTGGCCGAGCTAAGAAAATCTCTGGCTCAACACCATGGAGCGCTCCTGACGCTTCATGGCTCCGCAGAGACGCTGATCCCTGCGCTTGCGAAAGAAACTGGGTCTAACTGCGTTTTCTGGCATCACCGGTTTCATGCCAAAGAGCGGCAGCAGGACGACCGTATTGCTGATGCGCTCAGTAAAAATGGCGTCTCGGCGAAGGCAGAATGGGGAACAGTCCTGCTGGATCCTGAACGGATCCGCACGAAGGAAGAAAAATTCTATCGCGTTTTCACGGCCTTCTGGAAAGCGTTTCAGCTTCAGGACGTTCCGGATCCTGTAGATGCGCCATCCCACCTGTCGTTCTATTTTATTGAGAGCGACCTGCTTTCAGATCACCGTCTTAATGAGCAGGCTCTCCTTCCCACCCAGCCTGACTGGGCCGCCGGGTTGCGGTCTAACTGGGAGCCGGGGGAAACGGAGGGACAGGAGCACCTGGAGGACTTCCTGAAGCACGACTGTACCCGTTATGGAACCGGCCGGGACGAGTTAGGGCGTGAAGGAACCTCGCGGCTGTCCCCTTATCTGGCATCCGGGGCGGTCTCTCCGCGGCAGGTCTGGGCTGCCATTCAGCGTAAAGGGGCTTCTGAAGAAGGCGCGCGAATTTTTCTCTCTGAGATCGGGTGGCGGGAGTTCGCGAAATACACCCTTTTCCATCAGCCTCTTCTTCCCGAAGCCAGCCTGAATCAGAAATTTTCATCCATGTCGTGGCGCACGAGCCAGACAGATTTAGAGGCGTGGCAACAGGGACGTACCGGCATTCCTGTTGTGGATGCTGGCATGCGACAGCTTTGGGTGACGGGATGGATGCATAATCGGGCGAGAATGATCGTCGGATCATTTTTGACGAAGCATCTGCTGATTGACTGGCGTGAAGGAGAAGCCTGGTTCCGTGACACCTTGGTCGACGCGGACTGGGCGAGTAATGCCATGAACTGGCAGTGGGTTGCTGGGACGGGCATTGATGCTGCGCCGTTCTTCCGGATTTTTAATCCGACCAGACAGGGTGTGAAATTTGATCCTGACGGCGATTATATCCGTCAATGGGTGCCGGAGCTGAAAAAGCTCTCAGGAAAGGCACTGCTCGAGCCTTGGAACGCGCGGGAAGATGAACTGCGCCACGCTGGCGTCATTTTGGGAAAGACTTACCCACATCCGATCGTCGAGCTTCAAGACGGTCGGGACCGGGCTATGAAAGCGTTTCGCTCTCTGTAACGTAAGAAAGAATGCCAGCCGGAGTAATCCGGCTGGTGAGGCTGTCTCAGAGACCGCCGTTCAGGAAGTTCGTCGCATCGCTGCGGCTCTTCTTGCCCAGTGCATTCAGACGGTTCTTCTGTTCCTGCGGCGCATTGCGCAGCTTCTGAAGCTTTTCCGTCTGTGCGGTACGGGCTGTATTCAGCTTGTCACGCTCGCTGTTGATCTTGTTCTGAATGTTGGCTTTTTCGTTAGCCGGTGCATTCGCGTACTTGTCTTTGAGTGCCTGGATTTTCTGGGTGCGTTCAGCTTGGGCCGCAGCAGATTGCGTCTGGTAGTTCTTCACGCGGTTGTTGAGATTGTCTTCTTTCTGGGCAAGATTCCCAAGGAAGTCATTCTGAGTACTCTGCGTAGCTGCAGCCGGATCGGCTGCGTAGGCCTTGGAGGCTACTGAAACCGAACCGGTCAGCAGGCTGACAGCAAGAAGCGAACGGAAGAAAATACGGTTTTTCATGAAGTCTCCTGTAATCATCTTGCAGGAAGACACCAGCACTTCGTGGCGGGAATGTGGCTTCCCGGTAAATAAACTTCTATTCGAGGCCTTCCGCAATTATAGCGATGCGGTCAGGTTGCATAATTGTAATGTGAGTAATGCCACGAATGCTTATCAGACCTTCCCGTTTAAAGGCGCTCAGAACACGGCTGACTGTTTCAATAGTCAGTCCAAGATAATCAGCGATATCGGTCCGCGGCATGGGTAGATCCAGCTCAATCGGCGCATGAGGTTCTGGTACTGGCGCTGAGAGCAGCCGGGCGCGCTCCATCAGGAAGGTTGCAAGACGCTCGCGGGCCGTCTTTCGGCCCAACAGGGTCATACGAGCCTGCATCAGGGTCAGTTCACGGGACGCTTCCTGACGCAGCCGATGCTCCAGATTGGGAAAGCGACTTGTGAGTCGCTGCATCGACGCATGGGGAAAACGACACAGAACCGCAGTGCCGAGCGCCTCTGCACCGAATGCATAGCTCGTGGACGCTGCAAGCCCAAGGAAATCTCCACCTTCAGCAAAACCGGTAATCTGGCGGCGTCCGTCTGGAAGAAGTGTAAAAAGTTTAACGCGCCCACCAGTCACAACGAAAAAATCATGGGCTGGCTCGCCCTCTTCTATAAATGAACGTCCATCCGGAACAGTCATTTTTGAAGATTCACTGGCAAGTATAGCAAGATCACAATCGTCTATTGCACTACAGATACTATGTTCGCGACCAATGCAGTGGGCACAGCGATCGTGGACTTCGTCCGGGATACGCGTTGATGTCATGATGATTGGAACTCTCCCGGCCTGTAACATTTGCTGTGCCGCCACACCCATAGCACATAATTCCCCAGACTTGATCCAGGTCAAGGTGAGGCGTGAGGAGGAGTGCTTTGTGAGGTCAACTATTGTTGATGGAACCTCTTTAACATGAAGACTTCAGCTCTTGCGCTGGTCGCCGCCCTAGGTCTGGTGGCATCACCTGCTTTCGCTCAGACAACGGCCCCTGTCGTTGCTCCTCAGGCTACTGTTTCCGCTCCGATGACGGCGGCTCCGGTACCACAGGTCAACATCATTCCCCCGTCATCCGGCCACTGCGGTCTGTTTGAGACCTGCGCGAACACAAAGATCGGTCTGGGCAAGGGTGACTTCCTGATCCGTCTGTCTGCTCTGGGTGTTCTTCCGCAGGATACGTCTTCCCGCGTGAAGGTGATCGGTGGCCGCGTAAAAGCAACCAATCAGGTGGCTCCTGAATTCACGTTCGAATATTTCTTCACGGATCATATCTCTCTGGATCTGATCGCAGCCAGCACCCGTCATGAACTTGCCGCTGAAGACACGGCACTGGGCAAGGTTGATCTGGGTAGCACGTGGGTTCTGCCGCCGACGCTGACGCTGGCCTGGCACTTCCGCCCGCACAAGCGCTTCAACCCATATGTGGGTGTCGGCCTGACGCTGGCGTTCTTCCACAACATCAGCCCGGCTGGTGGTGCGGTTCAGAAGCTTGATCTGCGTACGACGGTTGGTCCGGCTGCCAATGTTGGTTTTGATTATCAGCTCGTCGGCAACTGGTTCTTCAACTTTGACGCCAAGCAGATGTGGCTGTCCGTTCCGGCCTTCATCAACGAGCGCGGCGGGACTTCTGGCCCATACATCCATGCCCGTGACAGCCTGAACCCGACCACGGTTGCAGCCGGTATTGAATACCGCTTCTGATCTGCTCCAGCAGTTCAAGACGGCCAAAGCAGTTCATCCCCCGGGGGTGAGCTGCTTTTTTTATGTAATTTTTGGGTCAAAACGATAAAATTTTTGCAATATGTTGCTGGAAGCCTTTAGAAAATCCAAGTTTTCAGCTTCTAGTGATGCTGACCGATGATTATGTCACGTAGCGCTTGCCATGAAATCGTCGGGGTTCTGAAGTAGCAGGACGGTTCATGCTTCTGCCGCATTTGCGGCATTGGTCGTCTGGCAGATACGGGGTTTTCAAAAAGTATGCGTGTTGCGCGCGCCAGCGCTCTGGCTCTCGGCCTGCTGGGTCTGGTTTTCCTTGTTCTTTTCTTGAGAACCTATTTCTTCGCTCCGCCTCATGCGGCTATCCCCGAGCAACCTATGTTTGCCCGGCAGAATGGTAGTCTCGTCTTGCGGGATGGCAGCCCTTTGCAGAAACGCCTTGTGATCGCTCCGGTTTCCCTGTCGCATGCCATGGCCGGGGTGACTCTGCCTGCGCAGGTGGTTGCCATACCCGATCATCAGGTCAATGTGCTGGCACCAGCAACAGGCCGGATCATGAGTGTGGCGGTTCAGCTCGGTCAGCATGTTTCACGTGGGCAGGTCCTGGCGACAATTGCAGCCAGCGATCTGGATCAGGCCTGGGCCGACGATCGTCGGGCCCGTGCTGCACTGGATTTCTCCAAACGTGCCTATGACCGTGCGCGCGGCGTGCTCGCTGCTGGCGGAAATGCCGTGAAAGACCTCGAATCTGCACGCAATGATCTGGCTCAGGCAGAAGCAGAAGCCCTAAGAACCCATCAGCGGCTACAGGTTCTGGGCGCGCGCTCCGATTATGCTGCGAAGGGGCAGGTCCCTCTCGTATCGCCCGTTGATGGTGTTGTTTCCGCAGCCAACATGGCTGTGGGGCAGAACATCACGGACTCAACGGCCATTCAGATGACGCTGCTGGATCTCTCTTCCGTGTGGGTCGCTGCGGCCGTGCCGGAAAGCCGCATAGCTGACATCACGGCAGGAGCCACACTGGATGTCACGTTCCCGGCCCTCCCCGGTCAGACCTGCTCCGGCCCGGTTGCAACACTGGACCCGGAATTGAAGCCTGATACACGGCGGCTCAACGTTTACGTTGTTTGCCCCAATAGGAACGCCCAGCTGCGCCCGGGTATATTCGCTTCGGCCAATCTGAGTGTTTCGGAAAACGATGCTGTTCAGGTGCCAAAATCCGCGTTGCTGATGAACAACGACCAGGTTTCGGTTTTCGTCGAAACTGCTCCCGGGACTTTTCGTCGGCGTGAGGTCACCATCAATTACGACGAAGGTGACGATGTACTTGTTCTCTCCGGCCTGTCAGCGGGTGAGCGTGTTGTGACCAGCGGCGCCATCCTGCTGAACGACGACTGACCGGAACGGGCCAGCCATCATGATCGAACGTTTTATCTCCTGGTGCTTCGTGCGCCGGAACATCGTCTTCTTTGCCGCCGTCCTGCTTGCCGTCATGGGAAGCATTGCGTGGCGTGTCCTGCCTGTTGAAGCCTATCCGGACCTTGGATCTGTCAGCGTTCTTGTAACGACCCAGCAGTCCGGTCTGGCTGCGGAGGAAATGGAGCAGCAGGTCACGATTCCTCTGGAGCGCATGCTTGCCAGCGTTCCCGGTGTTTCGGACAGTCGCTCCACCAGCACATTTGGGCTGTCTCTCATCACGCTGATTTTCCGGGATGGGACAGATGTGTTCTGGGCCCGACAGCAGGTTGAAACCATCCTTGCCAGCAACCCGCTTTCCAATGGCGCGCAGCCTTCCCTAGGGCCAATTTCCGGCCCGACGGGCGAGATCTATCGCTATACGCTGGAGTCAGACGACAAAAACCTGATGCAGTTGTCGGACGTCCAGAAATGGACGGTTATTCCTGCCCTGCTTCACGTACCAGGAGTGGTCAGCGTTGATAATTTCGGCGGGTTCACGAGGGAATATCAGCTTGTCCTCAATCCCTCCGCGCTGTTCCGCTATAATATTGGCCTGGAAGATGTTCTGACAGCCATCCGCAATAACAACATCAATGCCGGTGGTGGTCGCGTCACACGAGGGGAGCAATCCTACATCGTTCGTGGTGTCGGCATGATCCATTCACTTGCAGATATGGGTAACATCGCCGTAGCCCAGCGAAATGGTGTCCCCGTGCTGGTGCGGGACCTCGGAACGGTGCAGTTCGGGCATCAGGTTCGCGAAGGCATTCTAGGGAAGGATCATAATCCCGATACCATTGAGGGTGTCGTCACCATGCTGAGTGGTGAAAACCCTTCCGTAGTTCTGGAAAACCTGCACCAGACGGTTGCGAAGCTTCAGACGCAGCTTGCCCCCCAGCATATCCGCGTCGTTCCCTATATCGACCGAGACAATCTGGTTCTCTCCACGACCCACAAGGTCACGGAAACCATGATTGAGGGTATTCTGCTGGTTGTCGTGATCCTGACGCTCTTTCTGGGAAGTCCGCGCAGCGCCGTTGTCACGGCCATCACCATTCCACTTGCGCTGTCCGTCGTCTTCACGCTCATGCATTTCCTTGGCATGTCCGCCAATCTGTTTTCGCTCGGTGCCGTCGACTTTGGCGTGATCGTGGATGGCGCCATCGTCATTACCGAGACCATTCTGCGTGTTCGTGAGGAAAAGCCCACCGAAGCATTGGACTCTTCTGAAGTTCTGACGGTAGCCAAGCGAGCCGGGCATGCCATCTTCTCATCCACGCTCGTGATTATTCTGGCATACAGCCCGCTCTTTGCTTTCGAAGGAAGCGAAGGGAAGCTGTTCCGGCCCATGGCTTATACGGTCAGTTTCGCACTACTGGGGGCGCTGCTCTGCGCACTGGCCCTGATCCCGTCGCTGAGCTTTCTGGCACTTCAGAAACCCCGTCATATCTGGCGCAATCGCCCGCTCGAATGGCTGCATGGTCGTTACAGCTACTGGCTCGGTCATTTCATTGATCGCCCCCTCTTTGCTTATGGAGCCGGTCTGGGCGCTCTGGTGGCTGTGGTCTTCCTGGGGGCAACAATCGGCCGTGAGTTCCTGCCTGATCTTGATGAAGGCGCCCTGTGGCTACAGGTCCAGATGCCGACCGGGATTTCGATGGAGAAGGGCGAACAGATCGCCAATGAACTGCGGGATGCCGTGAGAGAGTTCCCGGAAACCTCTTATGCCATCACTCAGTTGGGTCGCTCTGACGACGGCACGGATCCGTGGACGCCATCTCACATCGAAATGCCAGTTGGCCTGAAGCCTTATGACCAATGGCCTTCGGGAGAAACGAAGGCACAATTCGTCCAGCGGCTACATGATCGGCTGCAGAAGATACCAAGCATCGATTTCGGTATCAGCCAGCCGATTGAAGATCAGATGAGTGATCTTGTTGGCGGGGCGCACAGCCCGCTGGTCCTTCGTGTCTATGGCAATGACTTTCAGGAACTTCGCCACGTTGGACAGCAGATTGTGGATGTCCTCCATAAGGTTCCTGGTACGGCTGAGGCTTCGATCTTTCAGGAGCCCAGAATTCCCCAGATCGACGTAACGGCTGATCGGCTTGCGGCTGCCCGCTACGGAATCAATATTTCCGATATTTCGGATATCGTGTCCTACGCAATCGGGGATGCCCCTATTTCCACAGTCTATGAAGATGATCGCTTCTATGACGCAACACTGCGGATTCCCCGGAAAGACGCGCAGGATCTCCAAAGTCTTTCGCAGCTTCCACTACTGACTGCACAGGGCGCTTTTGTGCCGCTCTCCCAGGTGGCCCAGGTCGGTCTGCGCATGGGTGAGAGCAATATCGCTCACGAGATGAGCCATCGTCAGATCACCATCCGGGTCGATAATGGCCAGCGTCCCCTGTCACAGTATCTTGCTGATGCTCAGGCCCGCATTGAGCAATCGGTGCATTACGACAAGCAGAAGTACACTTTGGAATGGGCAGGCACATTCCAGCAGCAGGAACGCGCGCAGAAGCGTCTTGCCGTTGCTCTGGCCGTCATGTTTGCCATGATGCTGGTTCTGTTATTCATCGAATTCGGCAAAATCCGCCAGGCACTGCTCATTCTCAGCGTTGTTCCGCTCGCGACGCTGGGTGGCCTGATTGCGCTGCATGTGCGTGGAGAGACCCTGAATATCGCTACAGCTGTAGGCTTTATCGCGCTTTTCGGTGTGGCTGTGCAGAATGGCATCATCATGATTTCCAGCATCAACCGGCACCGTGCCGAAGGCCGTTCTGTGCGGGATGCTACGATTATGGGAGCGGGTGAGCGTTTCCGACCGGTTCTTATGACGGCAACCGTTGCCAGTGCAGGCATGCTCCCGGCAGCACTGGCAACCGGCGTTGGCACGGACGTGCAGCGTGGGCTTGCAACAGTCGTCGTAGGCGGGCTTGGGATTGCCACACTGCTGACCCTCTTTGCATTGCCCGTCTATTTCAGTGAGCTTGAAATGTGGGTGGAGCGTCGGGATGCCCGTCGTCCGCGCCCGTCTGAAGAGAATGGAGCCCCGACATGAAGCGGGTTCTTAAAAATACGACCGCCCTTCTGGGATCGGTTCTGATATCAGCCTGCGCAGTCGGTCCGGACTTTCATCGTCCGGACCTTCCAAAGGATGTGAACTATCAAGCTACGCCGCTCGCCGGAACGGTTGGCAATGCCCAAAGCGGGACAGGAGTGGCTCAACACTTCCAGAGTGGCGTGGACATTCCTGGAAAGTGGTGGGAAGTCTTCCGCAATCCGCAGCTCAATACGCTTGTTGAGCAGGCTCTGGCCAACAACCAGTCCATGAAAGCCATGCAGACAGGGTTGAAGTCTGCATGGGAGCAACGGCGGATTGAAGGGGCGGGTCTGTATCCGACGATCTCGGCCTCTTTCAACCCAACACGCAATAAGACCTCACGCGTCTACTCTCCGGTGCCGAACAACAACAGCTGGCTGTATAATGTTCATACCGCTCAGCTGACGATCGGATATGTTCCGGATCTCTGGGGTGGGACGCGGCGAGCGATTGAGGCCGCGGGCGCGCAGGCTGAAATTCAGAAATTTCAGCTTGAAGCTACCGCTCTTACCCTGATCTCCGATCTGGTGAGCGCTACAATTGACGAGGCCACGCTGCGTGCGCAGTTCGAAGCGACACAGGATCTGATTGCCAGCCAGAAATCGGCTCTCAAGCTGATTACGGCCCGGCAGAAATTCGGAGACGCGTCCGAGCAGGACATGGTGGCGCAGCTTGCTTCGGTGGCGCAGCTTGAAGCTACCCTTCCCTCTCTGAATCTTCAGTTGGCTCAAACCCGGGATCAGTTAGCTGTTCTGGTTGGGGTGGCACCCAATACTCCGCTGCCGACCTTCAGGCTGGAACAGTTTACGCTTCCGCAGACATTGCCGGTCTCCCTGCCCTCAGATCTTCTGAATCAACGCCCGGATATTCGGGCGGCACAGGCACAAATCCAGTCTGCAAGCGCGCAGATTGGTGTGGCGATCGCCAATCGCCTGCCCAACGTGCAGCTTAGTGCCCTCCCAGGGCAGGCCGTCGGGACCATGAGCGACTTCTTCAAGCCGGGATATGGAAACTGGACGATCGCTGCGACTGTCATGCAGCCAATTTTCCAGGGCGGCTCCCTCCTGCATGCCGAGCGGCAGGCACGCGACAACCTGCTACAGGCCAACGAGACCTATAAGGCCACAGTCCTGAGTGCCATTCAGGACGTCGCAGACAGCCTTCATGCGCTGGACTTTGATGCTGATGCGCTGATGGCGAATGAGAGTGCCTATACTGCTACGGGGAAGAGTCTGAAGATTGCTCAGGCTCAGCTTCGCTTGGGAGATGTCAGTGAGCTGATGGTGCTTCAAGCCCAGCAATCTCATGCTCAGGCGCGCCTGGCCTATGTTCAGGCACAGGGCGCAAGGTTCTCTGATAGTGTGGGTCTGTTCCAATCCCTTGGCGGCGGCTGGTGGAACCGTAATGACCTGGGGATGACTCCTGCAGCACAGAAAGCTCTCGGGAAATCGTTGCTACCATGGTGACGAAGCGCCACTCAGGTCGTTTTTGATATGACGATCTTCTGTGGCGTACCTCTAGGGTACGCCACAGAGGGGAAATCGTTCAGTCCTTCACAGCATCCAGAAGAGCTGTGTATTCGGCAGGGACACCACAGAACGTAATCACGTCCTGAGGCACGAGATCGTAGTGGATCTTGCGCCCTTCGTTGATCAGGTGATTATAAAGCGGTGCGACATAGAGCTCCGGAGAGGAAGGCGTCAGACGCTCCTGCACGAGAGCATTCAGAAAATCGCTAGCGCGAGCAAAGTGATAAAGCCCATCACAGCACAGATCTGAAATAGGCTGCTTTTCGGTTGTTCTGGCTGCTAGGGGCTCATTGCTGTTTTCTTCAGGTCCAACGTAAGACCAGTTGGCCCCTTCGCCTTTGAAAACTTCCAGATACCCGTCAGATGTCTTGAACCATGGTGCATCCGGAAACCGGAAGTCCTTGCGAAATGTATCAATGTTGAAGATTGTCAGTGGCGTTTCCAAATCCAGCCCGGCTTTCCTAACGCCAAATTCAACTGTCTCAGCCTGCCCAGCCGTTTCATGATCAAGAATGATGATACGCACATCCTTGATGCCAAGCTTGGCTGTTTCTTCCCTGATGAAAGCTTCTGTATCTGCCACAGTCCGAGCGATGAAGATGAATGGCATCGTCTCGAAATAGGCTGAAAAGCTCTCGATGGAATGCGCAAACACGCTTTTCCCAGCCAGGGGCAGCATATACTTCGGCTTGGTATACCCGGCTTTTGTAAAACGGCTGGATAGACCAGCCATCGGGATGACGATCATCAGATTTTTCCTTCAAGAGTCGAATACAGACGCAAGGCATTGGCGATGAACGCCTTTTGTCGATCTGGTCTGTCGGAATGCAAAGGCAGCATGGAAATGAACAGGGACGTCGTGATTGCTCGAATTTCTGCGCTGGAAACAGAAATACCAGCAATGCTCATTTCAGAGAACGCGCTTTGCAGCCACTGACGATGAGAGGACGTATCGAAATTCAGGTCGAAATTGTAAAGTCCATCCTGCTTCAGGTCATACCGACCGGCAAGAATGAAGTCATACAGCCCGTCAACTGAGTGGGAATATTTTGCGATATCATATCGGCAATCACCGTAGATTTCGCGTTTTTCGCTGAAGACATACCCACGGGGATCAATGACAGAGATACGACTGTTTCTGGAGTTGTAAAGGATATTGCTGAAGCAGAAATCGCCATGCATCATGGTAGATGAAGCCGCAGGATCAAACGATACCATCGTTTCCAGCTGGCGGCTGATTTCTAAGAGAGACGGCATCTTCCGTCCCTTGTAAACCAGTTCATGCTCTATATCGAAGCCGGTTTCCTTAGCGAACCGCTCCAGCCGTTCGACCGTCTTGCTGCCCATAAGCTGCCGCGAGTAATCGTCTCTCGGCTTGTCCCCAGGTGTCGCTGCACAGATTTCCAGAAATTCTGCGCAGGAGGTTAGGATCTTCTTCCAGGAGACACGGCCGATTGCAGAGAAAACATAGAGTTCCGACAGATTCGGCGCGTACTGGTATTCAGTTGAATAGAAGGCCCTTTGCCCTTGGTCCCCCTTGTCCAGCAATCTCGCCGCGTAGGGCTGTACCTTTGGTGGAACACTCTCAAACCATTCAGCTTCAGCTTTCATCTTGAAGGTGTCAGCCGAAAGCTTACGAACCGTATTGCGGGTAATCTGAAGGGAGTTGAACGCGCGCGCTGTCGTTACGAGCCGACGAGAGCGGAAATAAGTCTGGATATGACCAAAGTCATACCAGTCCTGAATTTCCTCCATCTTCATAGGACGGCGCTGCAAGTAGTTGTTTATGCCGTCAATGAAACGACCGCGCACCTGGCTGATGGAGCGAACAAGCTCTGCACCATTGGAGAATGCGAAATAGCCGCAGGCAACGGGATTTTCGGTATTCTGCTCGCTTGTGGCCTCAAACGTTTGCAGACTGACGATAACATTGTCGCTATGTTTGATCGCAGCCCACGAATAGTCATCCCCTTCCGCGTGACTGGCAATCACGTCCAGCTGGGTTGGGATCTGGCTCAGAACGGTGTCACCGTGCAAAATGCGGACGCCTGTATTGTAGGCGTTGATCACATTGATGGCGTAAACAATCGCTTCGCCGAGTTGCATGTCATCTGGAACGGGAAGAAGGGTAACTCCCTTTTCATTCAGACGCTGAGTATCGTAGGCCGGAACGTCAAAACTCTCGGGAACCGTCATGTACAGAGGGAATGTCTCGGTGAAGTTTTTCCGAAGACAGTCTATCTGCATGTCATACAGACGGCCTACGCCCAGCGGCAGAAATGAAGGGGGTAAAAGGCCGAACTCCGCAACCAGTTCTTGATCGACGAAGGCGCCTGATGTGATCAGACCAATGGAGGAGGGGGCACTCATTTGTGCGTCTCAATCAGCGTATTGATCTCTTCAAGCGACAAAGAGAGAAATTCGGACGGGCGCACGGCACGGTCATCAATATAGAACCCTTCCGTCCCACACCACGGCTTGCCAACATAAATCTCATCGTACGGTACGTCATGCTTTTTCAGCCATTCGATGATGATAGGCAGTGTATTGGCGTTGATCTTACCAACAGCCCCCTGATAGGTGCGCATGTTACGCGCTGTCTGGATCAGAATTTCGAAACCCTCAGACTTGTACTCCCGAAGCTTCTCGATCAGGGGAAGATTGGGCTCTTTATCACTGTAAGAGAGGTCAGGGTTGTTTTTCGTAAGAGTATCATCAAGATCAACAACTAGACGCTTCATAGTTCAGCACAGCCTCCGAGGATTTGAGTTTCACTTTTATCTTGGGTTTCTAGAGAATACCAGTAAGCCGATTGCCTGATACAGGCTTCAAGAGACAGATTTCATAATCGGCATTTTGAAAACATCCGGAGTTTTTTAGCGTAAAAGGGCCGCCCGGATCGCCATAAGCCCTTGTATTAAGGGCAGAGCCATCAGATGTGAAAATTTCGATGACCGATGCATCCACATAAATATCTAGCTCTGCCGTGCGTGAACTGGATAACGGAACTGTATCTTCATTGCAGGACACTTCCGCTCCGGTTTTCTGCGGATTGTAGTCAAGGTGCAGAAAACGATCAGTTCGACTGAAGACCAATTCGCCCGCTGAGCTCGCATCGAATCTGACACGTATCCGAACACATGGCCCTGGAAGCGTTACAGGTTCCTTGAGAGATCCGGAGAACAGAATCTCACCGTGAAGTGCCTCAACCGAGGGATGAAGATGAGAACGGACCTTTCCATCTGGCCCGGCGACAAGCAGCCGAGGAAAAGACATGACGCCGCTCCAACCACGATCCGCGGCAGCGCCTGCCTGCCAGGGCTTTTCAGTAATCCAACCAAAGAGCGTACGCCGCCCTTGAGCATCAAGCATACTGCGAGCTGCGTAGAAATTACCGTAGCCTAGCGCATCCAGCGTTAAGGGGTGAAAATTCCCATTCACATAGTCACCCGTTGCAACATGCACGACCCAGTTAATGGAAAACATCAGAGCATGTCGGGCGCCCACACGAAAGAAATCCGGACACTCCAGCGCATCATCCCCCCCCCGCAAATCCGATGGGCCGTAAAAAATTCCTTTATAAGACCAGTCTCGAAGATCACGGCCTTCATAGCGTAAGATGACGCCCCCCTGGTTCTCAATGCTGCTTCCAACAAGCATGACCCAGGTATCGCCTTCACGCCAGATTTTCGGGTCTCGAAAGCCACGGATCTTCAATCCAGGCGGCCCAACTGGCAGTACGGGATGAGCTTCCTGACGCCAGTGCGTCATGGTGAGATCAGATGTAGCGATACATTGAACCTGATCCGGCGCCCGCCCTGTCTTCAGACCGGTGTAAACAGCGATTGCCTGCTGTCCATCCAGCACGACATCTCCTGTGAAGACACCGCTTGAATCCGGACCATCAGGCTGTGGCGACAAAGCAACGACCTGATTCTCCCACCTCACCAGATCACGGCTGGTCGCATGTCCCCAATGCATATTACCCCATACGGCAGCATCAGGATTCCACTGATAGAAAAGGTGGTAGGTGCCATTTGCAAAGACGGGTCCACAGGGATCGTTCATCCAGCCATGAGGTGGTAGCAGATGGGATTGCGGTCTGAAAGGATCAGACATCAGAAGATAGGCTGGGGGGGAATGCCCCGTTTTCCCCAACGCACGAGCAGAATACCCAAACAGAGCGGCCGCCGTAGAAACCATGAGAGACCGGCGTGATAGCCGTGCAGGTAACGCATCGGTTAATAAGTACCTGGACACAGAACGTCTCCCTGTCGTGACCGCAATTGTCTATTGCGAGAGAGACTATGACATGAGACGCTGAACTGACACCAGAGAACGTCCAGCTACTCTATCAAAGGTGGGAAAACGGTATTGAAGGCAGGTAGACTCTTTGCGGCAGTCATGATTGCAGGCAGCAGTTTTGCCTGCTTTCCCACCAGCCGTGCTGAAGAACTATCAATTCTTCCGCTCAAGGCAACACTGACGAAAAGTACCCCGTCATTCCAGGTCAAGAATCTTTTTTCGTTCCAGTTACCCGCCAACCTTCCCGCACCCGCAAACTTTCGCGGGCTGATTGGAACACTTTCCACAACCACGAGCCCGGACAAGACAACACATAAGCCGGTTTGGTCAGAAACGCTCTTTGGGCTGGCGTATACAACACGGTCAGTATGCCCGTTATCTGGCCAGAAGATTGGTAGCTATTCTGAAATTTTCTCCAGTTTCCCAAGCCAGGGGCTGGCGGGGCTGATTGTTAAACAGTCGGGTCCAGGAACCGTGACAATCCCTGTGGCCATCAAACTACCCACCGGTCTTCCAATGCGCCTACCACCCGGCGGGTGCCTGTTCATGAGCTTTGACGGAACAGATTTTGCCAATCGTCCTTATACAATGACCAGCAATCTCTCGTTGCTTTACGACACGCAGCCCCCAAAATGGCCGTCTTACAGCGTCAACGGACTGGATGCAGAGTTCGTGGTTACGCCCAGCACCGCACGCGGCCCAGTTCTCAACGCCTATACTGTTCTTCCCGTTTCAGAAAAGGGCCCCTTACACCCCGGGCTCCTCCTGGATGTTTACGGAAACGTCTCAGCCACATCATCCAGTGGATTTTCCGGAGCCCCTGTAAAATCGGGTCGCTGGAGCATTCGGGAAATTGTCTCTGTTTACCGCCGGGGCAGCTGTAACCAAGCCTTTCCTCACCATTCGGAAAACAAGTTTATGTGGAATGACCATAGCGGCAATGGCACTGAACCCAATCCTTCTCGTGCGCTAAAGCCCACAGCACAGAAAATACTCGATATTGTTCTGGATGGTAACGGGATTGATTCAGTAATGAAGCAGGCTAATGGCATACAGACATTGCCAGTCTCTTTAGAGACCGGAGACTGCGTTGTTTCAGCCATTCTGCCCAATACAGTTGATAAATTGATTGATGGCAGCGTGAATGTGGAGACGCAGATCAAAACTGTCTCTACCCCCTGATCTCCTCTTCCTATTTTGGCTGGACGCTTTAAGAATAGTCAAAATAGGCATAATGCTTTCAGGCGCGTGTACTGACGTTTGGTAAGGTGGAGCAAGTTTCGTGGGCAATATCACTACCGGATTCAGCATTCTTTCGAGCTCACAGACCTCTCCACAGGTAAACGAAGAATTTTCCTCTCAGCGCGAATGGTTTCCTTGGTGGCAGATCAGCCTCAAAGAGCCCGTTCGCGTTGAAGGCATAAGGCTTGAAGGCTTTCTGGAAGGCACGGACCAGCCTCCTCTCATGACGGTTCTTATTTCAGACGACGGACAAAACTGGCTTCCTGTCTGGACACAACCTCTCTACGAGCCTGACACTCGCGCAATAACCTCAGTCTCTTTTCAGCAGGTATTTTCTGCTCGCCACATCCGCCTTCGGTATGATGCGTTCGGCGTCCTGAGTTTTAAAAAAGCTGTTTTTGAGACTTCTGCTTTCACAGGGCATGAACAAACAGTTGAAGAGGCATTACGCGGCTATAAAAAAACTGCCGCAAACTCACAGGTCGTACTTTCAACGCTTTTCAACGAAAGCGATGAGTTCCTTGAACAATACATTGACAATTTTCTGGCCTACACCCCTGAGAATGTCTGTGTAGCGCTAAATTTTCCTTCTGAACGTGCAATTCCTCCCCACATCAAGACGATCAGCCCCCGTGTACATGTTTTCAACGGGAAAATCCGTCGTGAGAAATGGGGGCACACGCTTCTTCTGGGGCATCTGGAAGCCTTTGAAGAAGCACAAACCGCTTTTCCCAATTTTGATTATTTCGCCACCATGGCCTCCAATGGGCTCATGGTCCGAAAAATGGACGTTGCCGCCGCAATCGAGCAGCTTCCGCTGGCCTGTCGTGTTCCTGTCGCCTGCGAGCGGGCCTATGAGAGAGATCTCGATGTAGATGTGCTGGAGCCGACATACCATGGGACATGGATGTGGCATCATTTTCGCAACTCTACCGGTTTGGGAAATTATCTCCGGGAGAAACTGGCCGTAGAAAAGGTCTCTGCGACGCAGATCGAAGGTCTTTTCGCGCGCAGGCAGGACTGGGACCAGCTCCATGCACGCAAAAGCCTGATTGAAGGGCTGGAAGACTTCATTTCCTTCGAAAACTATATGGCTATCGAGGAAGTGCTTCCAACGTCCATTTTCGATCGATTTGGAACGGGCCAATACACGCATATCTGTCGTGTTCTCTGGTCAGGCACCCGCCAGACAACGGTTTCAGACCTTCTGGAAATGGTCCCCACTATGCCGGATCATTTCTGTGCACTGAAGTGGTTTGACCGCTCCCGGATTGCCCAATCCACTGTTGCGGTGACAACACCTTGGGGCCGCAGCCTTCTGGAAATGGGTCAAAGCCAACACAGTGATATCGAACAGTTCCAGAAAGTTACCCTTGCCAAAACCCTGCTTGCAAAAGCGTATGAAGCAGAACATTTCGGACCACTGACAAACCGTTGGTGGCCGACCGATGCACAAGGGAAAAAGGGCTTTAACTGGTCCGTCAGGGATCTGATATGCAACCGCCAGCATATTGAATTGGATATCCCTGAGCGGTCCCCTTCCCGGGTGGCTCCAGCATATCTGTTCATGGAAGCCACAAACCAACGTATCTCTGTGGCCTTGAATGTACGGGAAACTGCAGAGGCCGAAACCATTTTACGGCTATCCTGCAGCGCGTTGACAGAAGACGGCGCGCCCGTTTCAGGGGTGCATCTGCAAGGCTATCTCTATCTTTCCGGCCTGCAGGGAGACACTGTCTTTTGTCTCTCCATCCCTCGTGGGAAATGTTTTCCACATGATGCGCTGGCTCGAACCGTTTTTCATGATGAACACGGTTACACGGTCGATTACGCCGATCGTATTGAGCATTTTGATGATGTTGAAAAACGTTATTTTGTGCGCAAAGCGCGCGGAGCAGAGGGGCAGGTCTGGCTTGGTCTTCCTATTCACTGCAACGCCACAGTAGAAGTCGGCCTCTCAGTAGGCCCGGACTATCGCACCAACCGCAGCTTATCCGTCTGAGATCTGACACTGATATGATTGACCTCGCGCTCGGCAAACCAGCTACCCAGAGTTCCAAGCATCCAGATATTCTGCTGCCACTGACCGTTGATGCTGCCAATGCAAATCGGCCAGATCGCTCTGATGCTCATTTCCAAACGGCTGCAGAGTGGTTTCCCTGGTGGCAGGTTGATCTCGAAGAACTCTGCATCATTTCAAATGTAGTGTTGTACAATTCATCTTTCTGGCCGGGCCGGGCCCGCATGTTTTCAATTCTGGTCTCACAAGACGGCCAGACCTGGAAAGACGTCTTTTCGAAAACGGATCACAGCGTTTTCGGTGACAACGACGACACTGCTTACAAGGTCGTGTTTCCAGAGCCCGTTATCGGACGCTTCGTAAGAGTTCGACTGGATAACTGGGACCATCTCCATCTGAAAAGTGTCCGCGTTTATGGGGAGCCATGTCGAGCAACCCTGTCTACCAACACACCTGAAACGCTTTTATCTTCTCCTGAAGGGGTCGTAGTATTCGCGACCAACTACAACGAAGAAGACAGATTCCTACCGGTTTATATCTATAATTTTCTGAATTTTACTTCTGAAAATTGTCATATATTTATCAATTTTCCAAAATCACGCCAGATACCAACTGACCTTCTAACACCAAATCCACGTGTCCACGTTTTTAATGGTGTCATTGAACGCAAGAAATGGGGTGGCACCCTCTTGCTGGGCCATATGGAATCTTATGGCGAAGCACTGCGCACGCTGGGGAAAATTGATTATTTCTGCACCTGCGCGTCAAACGGGTTATTTGTACGCCCGTTCGATTTCACGGCAGCTGTCCGACGTCTGGAATTAAAAGACGAGGCGCCCGTCGGCATGACGCGTCACTATTTAATAGACGTTCCCCTAGACGACGTTCCCCGTGGAGAAGCCTGGGTATGGGACAACCTTCAGGAAGCCGAAAATTTTAGAGAATATCTGATTAAGGAAGCGGATGTTCTCTTCATGTCCATTAACCAGATTGAAGGTCTTTTCGCCCCTAGTGAAGAATGGGGCACATTATACGAACGCATTAATATCTTAAAAAGATGTGATGAATACTTTTTAAATCCAACCCAAAAGACACTTGCATTAGAAGAATTCTTGCCAGTTACTTTTTTCCGAAGCTTCGGTTCGGGAAGATTTACAAATATCTGCCACATGCTTTGGGAGCCAATTCGAGAGGTAGCCTTCCCGGAACTTCTCGAATTTGTGAGAAAACTTCCTATTCATATGTGTCAGGTCAAGTGGTTCAGTCGGGATCCTGATTCCACGCCAACGGCCGCACTTTCTCACGCATGGAGCCGAGCTCTTCTGGAAACACTCTCCAATGAAGAGACCCCGGAGGCTTATCATGACCGGTTTCTGAACCGTGTTTTGACCCAGAGCTTTTCTGATGCCGTTCGTAAAAATGAAGTTTATACGCCTTTGACACGCCTTTGGCGCTCCGATGCACGGTGGGGCCGCGTTCAGTGGATTTACTCTTCTCTGCTTCCACAGGGCGAAAAAACAAAGGTATCTCCCGCATTTCCGGGCACCCCTATGCAGGAGGATGGAATCTCATCTGCGTGGGTTCTCTCCGCAGACCCCATGCACGATGGTCTGCAATATGAAGCCGTCGTTGCAGAAGAGCCTTCCAATACGACCCTTTCTCTTCAGGTGAGCCGAGAAGGCGAAGGTTTTGGACGGCACGAGTGGGGAGATACACGGGCTATTCTGTTTCTTTCTCCCTTGGCAGGAGAAAAAGCTCAGGTGTTCCGTCTTTCGTTGCGCCGGCCTTTTGAACACGCCCATGAACAACTCATGCATAATGTCAGGCGGTCTGATGGGCGGTCCAATTTTGCATGGCCGCTGATCATGCAGGAAGATGAAGGCAATATGCGCCACTTCTATTTCCTGCGTCCGCAGAACCATAAGGGCGAAATCTGGATTGGAATTCCTGCATTCCTCAGAACATCCATTTCCATGGAACTCGCTTTTGGAATTGCTTCCGTTTAACCGACGGGAGCTCAGCATTGTGTATGGCAGACAGGGACTATCTGCTCACACACAATGACTGGCCAATAAAAAATTAGGCATGACAATACAGCCCAATTTTCCTTATCCCCTGCAAAGGGGGTGTTAATCAGTTACCAGCTCTGAAGTTCAACGCGCTTCCAGCTATTCGAAGCAACACAGACATAATGATAGTTTGCGTCATCTGTGAAGTCGCCAGGCGTGCAATCCGCCGTTGAGGATGATGGTGTTGAAAGCGTTTCCCTGAAGGCCTTGGCTGTTGCCGTGGTCGCCGTAACAGTATCTCCACCAAACGTGCTGACCCCGGTTGTTACGATACCAGCAAGGCGCAGAAACCCATTGGTATCTCCTGCCTGATTGGTCAGACTGATCGTCTGAGAGTCTACCTGAGAAAAGCTGGGAGCGTTCCCTGCACCAACTCTAAGCCCGGCCGGGGCACGCGCAGTACCATCAGATTCCGTCACAAGTCCCAGCTTGGTATTGCTGCCCTGGCCAACAGCAAGAGCGACACCGCCGGTATACCCACTAGGATCAAATACGATCTGGCCAGCCTGCACACATTGTGAGGCACTGATTCCAGAATCCAGCATATAAGCCGTTCCATCGCAAAGAGGAGCAGCGTTGTACTGGAGACTGGGGTTACTGCTTTCCAGCGCACCAAGATGCAAGGAGCCGTTTCCTGATGATCCATCCTGCGAACCATAGAACGAAAGTTCTGTGTATTTCCCATTTACAACACCATTACCCATCATAGAGATTGGCTGTGTTGCATTAACGTCTGCAGACATGTTGGCCTGATTGCGGACGTCAAAGAACCCACTATCTGACTTGATCGTTTCGCCTCCTGGAATAACGCCACCTACCCAAAGACCGATACCAAGAGTATTGGCCCCTGACAGTCTCAGCATATAGCTGTCATTAGCCAAGGGTCCCGAGGTGCCATTATAGGCAAGGGTGAGCCCCTTCATGGACACTTCGCCTGGATGATCCTGGTTTGCCCAGAAGTCCCACTCATTATCGAAGGAACGGGTAACGCTATCGGTTTTTCCGACGCGATACTGAAGGTTGTAGTTGTTGAAATTCTTGTTGTTCATGCCCAGAAAAAGCGTGGGCTGGCTATAATTATGATACTGGCTAGTGTGGGTTTCCTGTCCGGTAGCAGGGTGGGTATAAGTAATCTGATTGTCTATCTGGTCTCCACTATTTTGCCCTGGAGCTGCGGTAGCAGCGGCACCCCATTCACCAACAGTGCACCAGCCTGGCTGGGCGGACGATGTCCCTGGATAGTATCCGCTCTCTACGAAAAATGTGCTGTGCGCACTATCAGTGTTCGCCGCATCCCAACCAGAAAAATAGGCCAGATAGTAGTTCGGGAGATCCACATTCGTAGCATCAGGATTGTACCCCCCTTCCGTGCTATTCATTCCTTTTGCGTAATTTGTCCAAATAGCCATACGATTTTGAAACAAATTCATTTCAAGCGTATTAAGCGCTGGATACACAGACACTTCGTTCGCCCCAAGGAACCTTATGGCATGAGCAATTCCGTCAGATGCCAGATACTGGGCCGTTACACCTGTGTTGGCTGCAACTGCGGAGGCCAACGTGTACCCGGATGGCAGAGTGACTGTTGTAAGGTTGGTCGAAGGGTTATAAGCCGCCTGCGTAATTTTTGCAGTTTCAGAAGACACAGTGCCGGATGCTCCTGCCAGCGAGAGGCCTGAAATCTGGCAGCCCGCCAAACTATTCGCCGCCTGAACTCCACACCCTAGAGCACCGACCAGCGTAAAGCTTGAGGCGCCGGCAGCAGCATCTGTCCCGATGCTGTATGAGGTTCCTACAACACGATAGGATCCGTCACTTTCTGTAGCCAGAGTATTTCCTCCCAAGGCATCCAGTGGGGAAACATCGCTGGACCGGGCATCAATATTAATTCCGTCCGTAATACCTGCGCCGGAACGGTTGTTGATTTCTGGCCCCCCCATATCCGTGAACTGATAGCAGGACCCGCCTTCATCTCCACCGCTGGTGTTTGCACACGAGGCTTTCAGATGCACAAGAGAATTTGCCGTAGATCCACCCAACATCAGTGTATTAGGGTTTTGGTTTACTGCATCCCAGTGATTGCGGGACATGGTAATAAAAGGAGTAGTGGTCGCGCTCTGATAAACAGACTGTCCTTCGTATCCAACTTCCAGAGTTCGATCCAGCTTTGCAAGTGCGTCAGCAACGCTTTGCCCATTAACCGTGACGTCTGCACCAAAAATTCCCGTCCCGGTGGAAATTCTGTTATTAAACTCCCAGGTATTTCCATATGATAAATTATCGAAATGACAATGCCCCTGGCCGTCGCTGCCAGTGGCAGTGTCACACCAGATAAAGACATCATTATTTGCGATATAGGGATTACCCGGATGGAAGTGAATTGCCTCCGTCTGTCCGCTATTATTTTGCTGCTGTGCAAAAAGAATATTCCCAACGGCGTCGCGCCCGACCACCCCGTTAGGAACGTCTTTCTGATTGCTCGCCTGAAAGGCATCCATTGTTGTGGAAAGCGTATTCAGAAGACCTGAAAGCTGTGTGCCTCCGACAGTACCCTTGTCGATAGAACCACTGACCGGTGCCGTGATGTACCCTGAACTGTCCAGTACCACGGCATTGGATTCTACGCCCGTAGGAGCCTGGCACGGAACAGGATGACCTGCATCATCCAACCCACATGTCATCATGACCACTGTTGTGGCATGCCATTGATTATCTGTTCCTTTATATGCCGGAACGACAGGTTTCTCGTTGTTTCCCACGGCTGACACCACTTTAAGCGGCTGGTAGCTGCCATCAGTTCCTTTGTAAGCCGCAGGAGACGCAGCAAAAGAATGCAGAGGAATTAGTAATGATGAAATTATTAGGAGATTTTTTTTCGTCATCGAATTCTCTGTTAATTAGATTTTCTGTAACGACGAGACACAAAAAAAGCCCTTCCCCCAGAAGAGGAAAAGGCCATCACCGTGAATTTATTGCTATTTTTACTTGAAACAGCCGTTACATATGTCGGCTATCTTCTTTTCTTCTACCATATTGCGCGTTCTGAATCAATTAAACTTTCCAACGCATTTAAACACGTATCTAACAAACTGGCAGCCCCGCTAGAGGAATACGGGGCTGTTCAACAGTTTGCATTACAGTGGTGCGTAAATTGCTCCCAGATAATCGGGGGTGCCACTCACGCGATCCAGACGCGGGTAACGCAGGCCATCATGATATGGGATAGAAATCGTGCTGATGTGCTCGCCAGATTTCACGACAAGTCTGATCGGCTGTTTCGGGTCTTTTTGTGCGTCCGCGATGGCATGACGCAAACGATCCCCTGTGTAGGCCATGTCATTAACAGCCAGGATTGTCTCTCCTGACGCCAGACCCGCCTTGTATGCAGGGCTCATCCAGTGAACACGTGCTGTTTTACCATCACGTGTGACACTCATACCGAGCGAGAACGTCAAATCCACACTGTGACGAACAGCTTCTGATGCTTTGATGAATGATGTTGGCTTGTCTGTGTAAACAAGCTTGTACCCACCGTTTGTCAGGCCATCCAGCGGAGCGTGCGGTCGGATAGTGTCCAGACGATCATGCAGGAATTTGGCCCAGTCATAGGGTTGGATGCTGTTCAGGGTCGAAGCCACCTCATCGAACTGATAGGGGCTGACGATAAAGCTTCCATTATTCGTGCCGAAAAAGGCCTTCGCGAAATCGTTCAGAGATTTCTGCCCGTTGGAAAGCTTGCGGATCAGCGTATCTGCGTCGAGCCAGACAAGCTGACCTTCCACATAATAGTCCTCCGAACGCTGCCAGTCGCGCCATGACAGAGGAGCACGCTGAGCAATAACGGGATCATTGGTGGTGTCTTCCAGCGGGCGCCACAGACGGCCTGTCTGGTTTTCGTAGGTTGCTGCCATATAGGCCAGCGCTTCGAAGCCCTGATCCTTCGTTACAAGCCCTGAACGGGCTGCAAGGACATTTCCCCAATACTGGGTCTGACCTTCATACACCCAGAGTAGAGACCCGCGTTGTGGCACATTGAAGTTCGGAGCCCACATATCAGCCGGGCGACGATACTTGCCGTTCCAGGAATGCGTATACTCATGCGCGAGCAGATCACGCTCAGGGAACGTTTTGTCCCATTCCGTGAAATATCCCGGAGCAGCGGCGTTCTCGCTGGATTGATGATGCTCCAGCCCGATCATGCCCAACTCTTCCGTCAGAGCGAGCAGGAAGTCGTAATGGTCATAATGATGGGAGCCGAACAGAGCCGTAGCCTGTTTGACGAGGTTCTTATGGGCTTCAATCTGCTGCGGCGTTGCATTCAGGGATTCTGCATCGTCTGCAACAACATTGAGCGCGACAGGGACATGATCCGGTCCGGTCAGATCAAACTTACGGAAATACCGGCCCGCATAAATCGGGGAGTCGACCAGCGTATTATAGGTCGTTGCATTGAAGTGGGTTTCATCGCCATAGGCAGAGGCGCGCAAAGCGGAGCCAATCTGCCATCCATGCGGCACCAGAACGCTTGGCTCGACCGTAATATCCCGCGTGAAATACCCAGCTGGATATAGAGAAACCTGATCCCACTGAACATTAACGATGGATGGCGTCATGACGACACGACCCTGACCCGGCGTAACCGGAGACAGAAGCTGGAAATGGACGTCGAGCGTGGGGGTCGTGGCCGAAACGGGAATATGAAACGCAGCGATATTTACCGTGTCGCGCTTCCAGGGAATTGTCTTGCCACCCGATTGAATTTTCAGGCTGGCAAGCTGCTCAATGACGCCCGTTGGGGAATGATCGCCCGGGATCCACATGGGATACAGAAGGATCAGTTCGCCTTTCTCTACAGCCTCTTTCGGAACAGGTACTGTCTCATGGATGGACATGACGTGGTGGGCCGTGTCGGTCGCATCCACAGCAACGGTCAGAGCGCCCGGGAAAGGTTTGTCCTGCGGATCAGGGATGGCGGCAGGGAGAGGAAGCGGTTCTGGCTGAGGCTGAGCAAAGGCTGGGGCAACCAGGCTGCTAAATGCAGTCAATGCCACCAGAAAGCGCATACGCATCATAAGGAAGGTTCCGATTTGTAAATCAAAGTCCTTCCTGCCCTAATTGCCCTCGCAGGCATGCACAAGGGGTAATAGTGTCGAACGGGTTTTCAGGCTCGTGGCGTGTAGCCCATCTTGGATCCTACAAGAATATAGTGATCCAGAAGCGTATCGTAGCGCCCCATTGCGACATCCATGGCAGCAGCGGGGTAAGCGGTAGCGTAGTATTTGTTGTCCAAATGAACGGGATGTTTTCCTTCCCAGAAACCGGCGCTACAGAAATGGTTGATTGACCCTACAGCTCCATAAGTTCCAAACAGCCCTATATCTCCGTACATTCCAAGGTAATCTGCCACACTGAAAACACTGAGCGCGTCATTCAGTGTGGGGCGGTTGCTCTGGCGTTTCTGTAATATGGATGCTGCTGGAACATATTGCCATGTTCTTCGTACGGGATCGAGATAGTCCCGATAGTTCGCGATGGCTCGCGAGTGATAAATAGGAAAGACATAAAATTCGTATCGGGGGTCATCCAAAGGCAGCAGCATTGATGAAGGATGCTGCTGCGGTGACATCACGCCTGCGACCGGAAAAAAGATTTTTCTGGCATCTGAAAGCCACGCAGCGAGCCAGGAGAACGTACTCAATGCTGGAACGATGTAGTGTGATCGACGAATATAATCAAAATCAAGCGCCTCCCCGCGGGAGGAAATAAAACGTGCATCTGGAAAGCGCTGTTTCAGTTCATCCAGATAAGGTGATGGCGTCAGTTGACCATAGAAAATTGGTTTCTTACCGGTTTTCTGAATGAGGTGTTCATAGAATTCCGGAGGGAGCATTGTATAATCCGGATGCAGACCCGTAAGAACCTCTCCGCCACGGATATTAATGACAAGATCATCAGGCCCCCCATACTGCTCATTATCGGAGCAGTATGGGAAAATTTTATCATAGTCCGTAATTCTGCGATCAGGAAAATTGTCGATATGCTGGCTATACCCTTCCAGACTGATAAACGCCGCATTGGAGCGGGGGACAATATGGCAGTAACCATCTGTTGAGACACGTCCATGAACCCGAGAGTTGATAACCTCTGTGTCATGCAAGCCAAATTGATTTCTGGTGTCGATGTCTGGAATTGAAATATCGAAAAGCGGAATTCTTACATTGCAGATGGTACCATAACCAAGATCCGACTGAAGCTTCAGAGCCGAAAGATACATCATCATGATGTTCCCGGTATTTCCGTACAGAGATACTCTGATTGTAAAATTCTTCATGGCCTGTAGCACAGTTATGGTTCAGCTAGACCATAACATTCGTTGAAACAGGGGTCCATTCCATGAAGAACCCAAGCGGTAGAGGAAGATTACGCGTCTTCTGGAATGTAAGGGAGAATGGACCATCCCGCCTCTGAGGGTGACAGATAAAGCGGGGTTGCATTTGGCAAACGAACATTGACGGGTAGACTCATTCCCGCCCGCAGGCTTCTGAACAAGGCGCCATGTGCGACAAAGAGGGGTGTTCCGTCAGTTTGCAGGGAGCGGTTAACCGCTCCAACAGCACGCGCCTGAAGGGTTGCAAAGCTTTCAGCCCCTTCGGGCGTATAGCCATCTTCGATCCATGGGTCATACCATTCTCCCATGGGTTGCCCCTCCTGCACCCCGAAGCAGACTTCCTTGAGTTCCGGATCAATGATCAGAGGAAGATCAGGGCCCCCGCTGTCACGAATGGCATCACGAGTGTGTTCTGCGGTGACAAGGGCGCGGCAGAGGGGGGAGGCAATAATCCGGTCGAAGGGTGTTTCTCCCTTCTGGAACAGGTCCGCAAAAATCTGACCTGCACGGATCGCCTGTGTCAGCCCCGTGGCATTCAAAGGAATGTCCGTCCGCCCTTGGGAGAGACCTCTGAGGTTCCAATCCGTTTCACCGTGCCGGAGATACCAGTAAGGCTTGGTCAGGATCTTCGGCATGGATGAAACCTCCAGAAGTGGGAAAGCTCAGTCGAAGAGTGAGGAAACCGAGCTTTCGTCTGCAACAGCGCTCATTGCGCGAGCCAGAAGATTAGCAGTCGTAATCTGGCGAATGTTTGGCGTATCGAGCAGCGCCTGAGTAGCAGGGATGCTGTCCGTCAGGGTCAGCATGTTCAAGGGACTGTTTTTCACGCGCTCGCAGGCATTACCAGTCAGAACGCCGTGAGTGACATACGCTTCCACGCCTTCGGCACCCCGGCTCATAAGAGCATTGGCCGCGTTGCAGAGTGATCCACCACTGTCCACAATGTCGTCTACCAGCACACAATACCGTCCTGAGACATCGCCAATCACGTTCATGACTTCCGACACGCCGGCGCGTTCACGGCGCTTGTCGATGATGGCCAGGTCAACGTTCAGACGCTGTGCAAGCTGACGGGCACGAACAACACCACCAACATCAGGAGACACGATCATGAGTTCCCGGTCCGGAAGGCGCGTTTTAAGATCACGCACGAAGAGCGGAGCCGCATACAGGTTGTCCGTCGGAATATCGAAGAATCCCTGAATCTGCATGGCGTGCAGATCCATTGTCAGGATACGGTTCGCACCCGCTTCTGTCAGCAGATTGGCAACCAGCTTTGCACTAATGGGCGTACGGGGGCCGGACTTACGATCCTGTCGGGCATATCCAAAATACGGCATGACAGCCGTTACCCGGCGGGCAGACCCACGACGCAGCGCGTCGAGCATCACCAGCAGTTCCATGAGGTGATCGTTTGTCGGCATGCAGGTGCTCTGCACCACGAAAACGTCCTCACCGCGGACGTTCTCCTGAATTTCGACAAAGACTTCGCCATCCGCGAAGCGCTTGACCACGGTTTTGCACACGGGCAGCCGTAGTTCACTCGCCACCGCACGAGCCAGCGGCAGATTACTGTTGCAGGCAACGATCTTCATGAAACGGCCTCGTCTGGTATCCGTCAGGGGGAGAATTGCGCGCTTTCTAACAGCGCACCCCCCTGCTGTCATCAGTTCTGAGCCATTCTTTGCACGGAAGTTGGGCTTGATGTGCTGACCGATGCAAGCGAAACACATTCAAGAACTGTCTGCGCGGCCTGCTGGAGGCTGCTTCAAGCTTCAGGAAAGGTCGGGATATGGCCCTGAAAGACTGTACGGGTTTCGTTGGTCGGAGACTTCTGATTCAGGACCTCCCAAACCAGCGGGACGTCAGAAATGCTGTCTTTATCCCGCCTGGAACTGCCCCACAGTGGGGACTTTTCGAACCCTCGGGCCGAAGTGTTCCTGAGGGAATGCTCTATACCGGCGCAGGTGCGCTTCACACACCACTCTGTTCCAGAGATTGTGCGGATATTCCGGCATGCCCGGTTCTGAGTAATGAGTTTGATTATTTTTTCCTTGGGAACCTGAATCCGTCATATCCTTATTTCTTCGCCAACGTCTTCTCTCGCCTGTGGGGTCTTCCTCCTTACGCACGATCACGCCTGAAACTGGTATTTAGCAGTCCGCAGCCTGTGGCTCAGTTGATGGCGCAGAGCTACTTTCGGACGATCATGACGGCCCTTGATCTGACGGCAGATCATTTCCTGCAGGTTTTATCCCCAGTCCGCTTTCCAAGGATCACTGTTGCGGCAGCGGCATTTGAAGAGCTTTCCTTCATTTATGATGTCTTTGCAGATCTGGCGCACAGCATTGGGCGAAAGATTTTGCCCGAAGGCGAACAGAACCACCCGGGGCGCGTGCTCTTTCTCTCGCAAGAGAAGCTGCGCGAGGGCAATGTCAGGGTGGAAAATGAAAGCCTTTTGACGTCCGCGTTGAGAGCGAAGGGAATTGGAACCGTTTATCCAAGTGAAATGACTTTCCGGGATCAGCTCAAGCTCTGGGCGTCAAATCCCCTCGTGATCGGGTATAATGACGCCTATCTGCATACGAGCCTCTTCTTCCCTCGGCGAAGGGTTGTCACACTGGCACATGGTCCGGATATGTGGGTCAACCAGTGCCTGGTCGATAAGACGAACAACAATCACGCCCGCTATCTGTATGATAGCGCCGGTCTGGAGCCGGTTGGCGCAGGAAGTGGCTTTCATATGAACTACCGGATTCCTGACCCCGAGAAACTTGCAGATGAACTGGCGGACTTTACGCTGGGTTAACCGGATCAGCCCCTCGAAGGCATGTTCGATTTCTGTTTCATTTTGAAACAATCGGGCCACACAAACGTCTTGTCGCGGATGAACTTTCCTCCGCGAATAGCGTTTCGATAACGAACGCTTCTTCAAGGAGTTATACCCAATGTCCATCAAGTCCGTCGCCCGTGTTGCACTTTCCCTGACGCTACTGTCTGGTGCCGCCGTCTCTCTCTCGGCCTGCAACACTGTTCGGGGTGCTGGTCAGGACGTCAGTTCCGTGGGCCACAATGTGTCTCGCGGTGCGAACGCAACGCAGGATGCCATTCAGCGTCACACGGATGCCTCCACGCACTGATTGCTGTCTCTCTTCAGGGAGAACAGTCAGAAAAAGCCGCCAGAGTCTTCTCTGGCGGCTTTTTCTATGGTGCTTAAGGAAACCTACAAGATTACGAAATATGACACATAAGCGGTTTTCACGTCTCTTTGTGTGCGATTCCACTTGTAATCTGTGATTTCCCGGTCTCATATTCCTGACTGAACAGACGTTCTCGGGGCGGGGTGAAACTCCCCACCGGCGGTATTGAAGGGATTTCGGTCCCTCCTAAGCCCGCGAGCGCCTTCTTATCCACGGATAGGAAGGGTCAAGCAGATCCGGTGAGACTCCGGAGCCGACGGTCATAGTCCGGATGAGAGAGAACGCAGCACTTGCCCGATTGCTCGGGTGGGAGGACCGTGCATTTTCGCACTCTCCCACTGCGAACATCGGTTAAGGGTGGCGTGCGCCCTGCGAACGTCCCGAATAATGGGACCGTGACCGCAGCCTTGTTGAAACAAACCGCCTTTTCCAGTGCCGTCAGTGCCAGCCAGATCCGAGCAGGATTTCGGATGGCTATTGACCGTGCGGCCGACACATTGGGAGCAACATCTCCCAATCCGTCTGTCGGATGCGCACTGCTCGATGCAGAAGGTCGTGTTCTCACCATCGGCGTTCATCCGAGGGTCGGGCAGCCTCATGCAGAAGCAATGGCTCTTGCACAGGCTCGCGATGCCGGCGTTCTGGGCGATGTGCGCACCGCGATTGTGACGCTTGAGCCCTGCAATCACACGGGGCGTACACCTCCCTGCAGTGAAGCGCTCCGCAATAGTCCCGTCGAGCATGTCTGGATCGGCGTTGCTGATCCTAATCCGCAGGCTGCGGGCGGCGCAGAGCGGCTGCGGGAGATGCCAAACGGGCGCAGCGTGACATTCCTTTCGGATGTCCCGGAAATGGCTGATCTTGAGCGCGATTGCCGTGCCCTTCTGGCGCCTTTCCTGAGCCGCGTCGTTCGTCATCGTCCGTGGATCAGCGTCAAGCAGGCTCTGGATTCAAATGGTACGATGATTCCGCCGATGGGACAGACGACGTTCACGTCCGAAGCCTCACTGACGCTGGCTCATCGTCTTCGCCGCGCTACCGATGCCATCATCACGGGCATTGGTACGGTTCTGGCTGACAAGCCGCGCTTTACAGTGCGTCGGGTAGCGGATCACGCGGATCGAGGCCCACGCCTTCTTGTGGTGTGTGACCGGAAAGGGCGCCTGCCCGCAGACTGGAAAAACGGGATGGAACAGGCCGGGTTCACGGTTCTGGTCACTCCTGACCTTCTCTCCGTCCCTGCCATGCTGGCCGAGCGCGGCGTGAACTGGGCCATGGTGGAAGCCGGTCCATCCCTTCTGAAAACAGTGTCCGACGCTGGTCTATGGGACGACTGGCTGACCATCCGCAAAGACGGCGACACTGATCACATCGAACTTCAATCGCGGGACGAGAGCCCGCTACGACTGCTGAGGGAAAGCGCATGTTCTCTGGAATCATAGAGCGTCTGGGTACTGTCAAAGCCGTCTCCCTCCGTGACAAGGCCATGGACCTGACTGTCGAGACAGGCTTTCCTGATCTTGAGCTAGGCGAAAGCGTCGCAGTGAATGGCGTCTGTCTGACGGTTGAAACGTTCGATGCGGCTGGGGTGGCAACATTTCATCTGAGCGGCGAAACTCTCTCCCGGACGCCTCTCGAGCAGCTCAAAGCCGGTTCCCGCGTTAATCTGGAACGTGCGGTCGCAGCCAATACCCGATTGTCCGGGCATATCGTGCAGGGACATGTCGATAATGTTGCGACGTTTGCCAGTGTCGAAAAATCCGGAGATTCTTACGCCCTCCGCATTTTCGTCCCACAGGCCCTGCGCCAGTATGTCGTGGAAAAAGGCTCCATCACGTTCGATGGGATCAGCCTGACGGTTAACGAACTGCATGATGATGTTGTTCGGGGAAACCAGTCCGGATTTGAGGTTGGTCTGACAATCATCCCACATACCTGGGACCATACCAACCTCTCGTCCCTCACAGTCGGAACACGCATGAACGTGGAGGTCGATGTACTCTCCAAGTACGTCGAAAACCTGCTGCGCTTCTCGCCTACACTTGGAAAGGTTGCGTCATGAAGCCATCCCTGAAAGCTGCCATCGAAGCCATTCGCGCAGGTGGCATGGTCGTCATGGTTGATGACGAGAACCGTGAAAATGAAGGCGATCTGGTCATGGCGGCACAGTTCGCTACTCCGGAAGCCATCAATTTCATGGTGCGTGAAGCGCGGGGTCTGGTCTGCCTTCCTTTGGAAGCTGAGCAGGTGGACCGTCTTGGTCTACCCCCCATGGTTAGCCGCAACCGTGACCCGCGCGGCACGGCCTTCACGGTCTCCATTGAGGCGGCCACAGGCGTAACCACTGGCATTTCGGCCGCAGACCGTGCCCGGACAATCGTTGTTGCTGCCAGCCCTGACGCAACAGCAGCCGATGTCATTTCGCCGGGCCACATCTTTCCTCTGCGCGCGCACCCAGAGGGTGTAATCGCCCGTAACGGCCACACCGAAGGGTCGATCGATATTGCGCGCCTCGCTGGCCTCGAGCCTGCTGGTGTGATCTGCGAAATCATGGCGGACGACGGGAGCATGATGCGCCTGCCCGAATTACGCCGCTTCGCCGCAAAGCATGGAATGCCAGTCGTCAGTATTGCGGACTTGCAGGAGTGGTGCCGCGAGCACGGGCGTGGCTCCGTGGATGATGCTCAACTGATCAGCACACCAGTCCCTGCTGCCGGTGAAATGGTGGCTGTGTCTGCTCTTCCCAGCATTTTCGGTGGCCATGATCTGAAGATTCATGCCTTCCGGGCCGTAGACGGTGTCGAACACGTGGCCCTCGTGAAGGGAGATCCGTCTCAGGGAACCCCGCTGGTTCGACTGCACTCAGAATGTGTCACGGGTGACGCATTGGGGTCTTTGCGGTGCGATTGCGGCGCTCAGCTTCGGGAGGCTCTTGAGCGGATCTCGGCGTCTGAATGTGGCGTGCTGATTTATATGCGCGGTCATGAGGGCCGGGGCATTGGCCTTGCCAACAAGATCCGGGCCTATGAGCTTCAGGATGGTGGCATGGACACAGTGGAGGCAAACGAGGCTCTGGGCCTGCCCGCGGATGCCCGTGAATGGGATGCAGCCGCTGACCTGCTCCGGCATCTGGGCGTCACGTCCCTTCGCCTTCTGACGAACAATCCGGACAAGGAATCCAATCTTGTTCGCTTCGGTTTTGATGTGCAGTCCCGCGAGCGACTGGAAATTGAAGCCAACCCTTTTAACCGGGCCTATCTCGCCACCAAGCGGACGCGGATGGGCCATTTCCTTCAGGAACAGCCCGCATGAGCAAGCATATCCCCGTCGCCCCTGACCTGCGCCTTTCTCCAGCCCCCAAAATGGCGATCATCGTCAGCCGTTTTAACACTGGCATTACAGGTGGCCTGAAGAATGGGGCGCTCGAATGGATGGAAGAGCGCGGCATCACGGATGTGGACGTCTATGATGCTCCGGGTGCGTTTGAGCTGCCGCTTCTTGCTCAGCGACTGGCTAAATCGGGCAAATATGAAGGCGTGATCTGCCTCGGCTGCGTCATCAAGGGAGACACCGCGCACTTTGAGTTTATCTCCTTGGGTGCAACCATCGGTATCATGCAGGCTCAGCTCGCAACGGAAGTACCAGTCGCGTTCGGTATCCTGACAACTTACACCGAAGCACAGGCTGTTGCCCGTTCACGCGAAGACGCTGAGAACAAAGGCCGTGAAGCTGCCGCGGCCTGCGTGGAAAGCGTAGCTTTCCTTCGGAACGTGCCGGTAGCCTAACTCGAATAAGCCAAGACGGTCTCAGTCGTCTTGGCTTAAAGCCCTCTCGTTGGCCTGCTGCCGAAACCAAGGCGTCATGCGACGCACAGCCTCTTCAATCCGATCAGTGGAAACGGCAAAACTGAACCGCATGAAGCGATTACCATTGACTGGGTCGAAGTCTACACCAGGCGCCGTCGTGACCCCCGTTTCCAGAAGAAGCTTACGACAGAACGACAGGCTATCTTCTGTGAGATGCCCAATATCCGCATAAATATAAAATGCACCGTCCGGTGGTGCGATATGCGTCAGGCCAAGCGCGGGCAGAGCTTCAAGAAGCAGATCGCGGTTTCGCCGATAGGTCTCAATATGGCCATCGAGCTCCTGCCGACAATCAAAAGCGACCAGTCCTGCATGCTGACTCAATGCCGACGGTGTGAGGAAAAGATTTCCCATGCGCGCCCGGGCAGCATCTATCTTGTCCGATGGCACAATCAGCCACCCCAGACGCCACGGAGCCATACTGAAGTATTTTGAAAAGCTGTTGACCACCAGCGCATGCGGGTCATGCTCCAGAACACTATGGGCGGGCTCCCCGTAGCTCAGACCATGATAAATCTCGTCTGATACAATTCTGATTCCACGGGCCTTGCAGACATCAATGATAGCCTGCAATTCACTGTCTGGAAGAATTGTTCCCGTTGGATTGGCAGGGCTGGCAATAATAAGACCGTCTGGAGCAGGCTCCAGTTCGGCCACCGCTTTTGCCGTCAACTGGAAGCGTTCAGCTTCTCCGCAAGGCATTTCCACCGGCACCATATGAAGTGTGCGGAGCGTATTGCGGTAAGCAACATAACCCGGTCGTGCGAGCGCAATACGCTGCCCAGGCACAAAACAACTCGTCAAAGCCAGGACAAGCGCCGGGGAGGCGCCGCAGGTCAGGATCACCTGCTCTGGCATTACCGTGACGCCGTAGGTCTCCTGGTAATGCAGCGCAATACGCTCCTTGAGCGGCTGGCTTTCCCAGTATCCCATGGGATCTGTCGCCAGAATATGCTGTGCCCGTTCAATGGCTTCCTTTGGTGCACCAGTGGAAGGCTGACCAAACTCCATATGAATGATGCTTCGCCCCTCCGCCGCAAGCTCGTGAGCAAGCGCACTAATGGAGATAGCGTGAAACTGGTCAATGTCCGGAACGGGCATGGGAAACTCGGTACAAAACTTCAGAAGCGGCGGTAAACCAGTTCAGGCGTTTCTGCCTGCTCCACCGCCTTCTCGACGATGTCATGAAATGGTGAGCGGCTGCAAACCGGGTCCATGTTGGCGGCATTCCCTGTCAGAGCCAGCGCCTGACAACGACAGCCTCCCCAGTCGATCTCCTTGCGGTCACAAGCCCGGCAGGCTTCCGGCATCCACTCCGTTCCACGGAACATGTTGAACAGGTGGGAATTGTTCCAGATCTCGGCCAGTGATTCATCCCGGACGTTCGGGAAGGTCACATTCGGAATGATTTCCGCAGCATGGCAGGGAAGAACGCGACCAGACGGGGAGATGTTCACGAACCGCTGCCCCCAGCCGCCCATACAGGGCTTGGGACGGTCTGCATGATAATCTGGCGTGACATAATCAATGGCCAGACCTCCCTTCTCACGCTCGGCTTCTACAGCACGCGTGGACTCTTCGAGCTGTTCTCTGCTGGGAAGCAGAGCATCGCGGTTTTTGAGGCCCCAGCCATAATACTGGGTATGAGCAATTTCGACGCGGCCAGCCCCAAGCTGCCGTGCCAACTCCAACATCTGCGGAATGCGCTCGACATTTTCCCGGTGGACAACAAAGTTCAACGTCATGGGAATCCCGGACGCCTGAATCAGCCGGGCGGCTTTAAGCTTGCGAGGCTGGGCGCCCTTCAGGCCGCCAATGCGTTCGGCGCCCTCTTCCGTCACATCCTGGAAAGAAAGCTGGATATGATCCAGTCCGGCCTTATCCAGCGCATCAAGTTTGGCTTCATCCAGCAGGACGCCGGACGTGATGAGGTTTGTATAAAGATTCAGCTTGCGCGCCAGCATCACCAGTTCGACCAGATCTGGCCGGGCCATTGGCTCACCGCCCGAGAAGTGAACCTGCAGGACGCCCATCTCCGCCGCCTGTTCAAGCACCCGCCTCCATCCAGCCGTATCCAGCTCTGCCGCCTTGCGTTCCAGATCTAGCGGATTGGAGCAATAGGGGCAGGCAAGCGGACAACGATGGGTCAGTTCAGCCAGAAGGCTCATCGGTGGCTGGGGCAAGGTCATGCGCGCAGAACGCCCTTTTCCGTCAGATCAGAAAGAAGCGCGAGAACATCCGTGGAGATGACTTCGCGCGGGGCGGAGAACTGTTCCGTCAGCTTCTCTATAATAGAGCCAACAGGCAGCTCCCCGTCCACAAGACCCAGGATATGTGGGGCGGCGCCTTCGATAATGAAAGCCTTTTCGGGAGCCTGAACAAGCCAGACATCCCGAACACGGTCATGTTGCAACCGATGACCACGCGCAAAGGACAGGACGGTCTCTTCCGTCATGCTCATGGGACGAAAGCGCCCGGCGGGATGTGCCCTTCCACATACGCGTAATCCAGCGCATCCAGCATGGACCACAGAACGGAGCACTTGAACTCCAGAGCACCCAAAACTTCGCGCTGCTGTTCTGGCGTTCGAGCATTCTCCCGCACGTAGGCCAGCGCGAAATCGGAATCCCGAGGAGCCTGCGTAAGGCGTGGGGTGAAATAGGCCAGCGTTTCTTCAGAAATGAAGTCGTAGTGCCGCAGCATCCCCGAGACACGTTCGCTGATGATCGTGGGGGAGAACAACTCGGTCAGGGATGATGCGATAGCGGCCAGAATGGACTGATCCCGCACGAAATTCACATACGCATCCACGGCAAAGCGCGTCGCGGGCAACAGGCCGTCCGTGCTCTCCACGTAGTCCCGATCAAGACCCAGACCATCCGTGAGTACGAGCCACCGGGCGACACCGCCTGTTCCCGGCTCTGTACCATCATGATCCTCGATGCGGCGACGCCATTCGCGGCGCAGCTCGGCGGTCGGGAGGCGGGCAAGAAGCGTGGCGTCCTTGGCCGGGATCTTCGCCTGATAATAGTAGCGGTTCAGGGCCCAGGCCTGCACCTGCTGCTTCGTCAGCAGACCGTCATGCAGCTTGCGGTGGAACGGATGACGGTTGTGGTAGCGCTCAGCCCCGATCTGGCGGAGGCGAGCTTCGAGCTGGTCAGGGGTCAGGAGTGTCATGGTGTTTCCAGTCTGAAAGTCATGCCGTCTTCGGACACGGTCCACCCCGCGCTCTCGACGTCTTTGCGTTCCGGACTGTCTTCCATCAGAACCGGGTTCGAGTTGTTGATGTGAATCAAGACTTTACGCGGTTTTGAGCAGGACGCGAAGCACTCCACCGGCCCACCACTATCCCGGACGGAAACATGCCCCATACGCTGACCTGTCTTGGGGCTCAGTCCCGCACGTATCATTTCATCATCACGCCATAGGGTGCCGTCAAAAAACAGCAGATCCGCTTGAGAGGCACGTTCGATGATTTCTGGTGTGATGTGGGCGCAGCCGGGGATGAACAGAACCGTCTGAGTCCCATCCGTGATCGAAACACCCAAAGTTTCATCAGGCCGCGACCCTTCAGCCTCAGCGTAAAGCGGGGCTTTCCCCGGAACCGCGAAGGCCGTCAGCGTCAGGCCGGATTGGCTGCCATCCTTCAGCTTTAAAGCGGTAGGCGCATCAAGCGTCAGAGGAACGCGAGGGACAATCGCAGGATCGAGCGCACCGAAGATCGGATTGGCCGCCAGTTGCTCCAGTGTGGAGTCACTCGCCATGAGCGTGAAAGGCTCACGTTCCCGCAGGGTCAACAAACCCGTAATGGCGTCGATTTCGCCGCAGGTGAGAATGACACTCTGGATCGGCGTCCCGCGCAGACTGCCCTGATGGTGAAGGGCCGGAGTCTCGATAATCTGCTGCCGGAGATCAGGGGAGGCGTTGAGAACAAACCAGTGTTCTCCATCAGCACTCACGGCAATGGAGGCCTGAGTGCGAGGGCGTGCGCCCTGTCGCGTGCGGGCGGCAACACAACCCGGCGCTGCGGAGTTCCATTGGGGGAAACCACCGCCGGCCGCGGAGCCGAGCACGATGACATCAATCATTTTTCAGAAAACCGCCTGGGAAGCATGAACAGAAAACCGCCCGCCCGTGGGGCCGGCGGCCGCCATTTTACCCCGAAGGGGAAAGGATGATTA